>JBFYXI010000257.1:0-12458 GCA_041310635.1 Desulfuromonadaceae bacterium
CTTTAGCTGCGGGCTCTGTCGGGATGTGGGCTGCTCAGACGGCCTCGCCTGCGTGCTGCTCGACAACGACTTGACCTCCATGCAGATCGAGGCCGATGTCGATGAAAGCGACATCGGCCAGATCCGCGACGGCCAAGCGGTCCGCTTTACCGTGCAGAGTTACCCGGAGAAAACCTTCCACGGCAAGGTCAGCCAGATCCGGCTGCAGCCGCGAACCATTTCCAACGTGGTCAACTACACGGTATTGATTGACGCAATCAACGATGAGGGATTGCTGCTGCCGGGGATGACGGCCACCATCGACTTCGTGATCAAACGGGTAGAGAAGGCCCTCCTGGTGCCGAACGCGGCGCTGCGCTTCCAGCCGCCAGAGGGGACTGGCGCCGCTCTCGACGGTGGCGGCGAGAACGAGGATTCCGGCCGAGTTTTCATTGTCGGTGCCGGTGGGGCTCTGCAAGCCCTGGCCGTAAACAAGGGCGAGACCGACGGCAACAGGACCGCCGTCAGCGGCGAAGGTTTGCGCGAAGGGCTGGAAGTCGTCAGCGGTCTCAGGCCCGAGGCGAAACCGACCCGGACCAACTTCTTCTCGTTCCTCCGGCCACAACGTCCCGGCGGCGCAAGCAGCCGCTGATCCGCGACCACCGCGCCAACTTCTCCGGCAGAGCAAACCCCATGGATACCATTGTACTCCGCGACCTCAGCAGAACCTTCACCATGGGGGACACTGCCGTTCATGCCCTGCGCGGAGTCTCATTGACGATTGCCCGTGGCGAGTTTGTCGCGATCATGGGGAGTTCCGGCTCGGGCAAATCGACCTTGATGAACCTGCTCGGCTGCCTCGATCAGCCCAGTTCCGGCGACTATTTCCTCGACGGAGTGCACGTCAGTCGCCTCGACCGGCGCCAGCTTGCCGACATCCGCAACCAGAAGATCGGTTTCGTCTTCCAGGGATTCAATCTGCTGCCCCGGACCTCGGCCCTGGAGAATGTCGAACTGCCGCTGCTCTACGACCGCAGCGGACGGATCGCCGAGCCGCGGCGCCAGGCAGTGACGGTCCTCGAACAGGTCGGCCTCGGCGACCGCTTGCATCACGAGCCGGCGCGACTCTCCGGCGGTCAGCAGCAACGCGTGGCAATCGCCCGGGCCTTGGTCAACCAGCCGGCCATTGTGCTCGCCGATGAACCGACCGGCAACCTCGACACGCATACCAGTGTCGAAGTGATGGCGGTGTTCCAGCGCCTTAATGCCCAGGGGATTACCATTCTGCTGGTTACCCACGAACCGGATATCGCCTGTTATGCGCATCGCATGATCGAACTGCGTGACGGCCGCATCCTGCACGATGAGCCGGTGCCCCACCCGCGAGACGCGTCTGCCGATCTGCTGGCCTGGCCGGAAAACGGTTCGGTAGCCGGGAGCGGCCGGCCATGAAGTGGCGGAGCCTGATCGTCGTCGCCCTGCGCAGCATCGCCCGCAACAAGCTGCGCAGCTTGCTGACCATGCTCGGCATCATCATCGGCGTCGGCGCGGTTATCGCGCTGATGGCCCTCGGCCGCGGATCGCAGGCCGACATCCAGTCCCAGATCGCCGGCCTCGGCACCAACCTGTTGATTATCCATCCCACCAGCAGCCAGACCGCCGGGGTCCGTGCCGGCAGCGGCACCCTCGACACGCTCTCCCTGGATGACGTCACCCTGCTCCGCGACAGCGCCACCCTGCTCAGGGAGGTTTCTCCGGTGATTCGCGTGCAGGAGCAGGTGATCGCCGGCAACAGCAACTGGAACACCCAGATCAACGGCGTGAGCGTCAGCTTCCAGACAATCCGCAACCACCTCATGGAGAGTGGCAGTTTCTTCAGCGAGCGTGATGTCAAGACCCGGGCCAAGGTGGCGGTGCTCGGCAAGACCGTGGCCAACGAGCTCTTTCCGGGGCAGAATCCGGTCGGCGTGCAGATTCGCATCCGCAACGTACCCTTCACCGTCATCGGCGTCATGCAGTCCAAGGGGCAGAGTTCCATGGGCACGGACCAGGACGACATCATCCTCGCCCCCTGGAGCACCGTGCTCTACCGGCTGAGCGACGGCAAGACCGTGCGGACCATCATGGCCAGTGCCGCGAGCGAGGAGCAGATAGAAGCCGCCAAGGAGGAGGTGCGCGCCCTGCTGCGCGAAGCCCACCGGATTCCGGCGGGCGGCGACGACGGCTTCGACATCCGCGACCAGACCGAAATCAGCGCCATGGCCACCCGCATCACCGGCACCCTGACACTGCTGCTCAGCGCCATCGCCGGCGTATCGCTGCTGGTCGGCGGGATCGGCATCATGAACATCATGCTGGTGTCGGTCACGGAGCGCACCCGCGAGATCGGCATCCGCATGGCGGTCGGCGCCCGCCCCGGCGATATTTTGCTGCAGTTCCTGATCGAAGCGATGATCCTCAGCCTGATCGGCGGCGTGCTCGGCATCCTGGCCGGGGTCGGCGGCGCCAGCCTGCTCGGCAAGGTGATGGGCACCAAGGTGGTGATCAGCCCATTGGTCATCGTCGGCTCGGCGGCCTTCACCGGGGCGGTGGGGGTTTTCTTCGGCTTCTATCCGGCCCGCAAGGCCGCCCGCCTCAACCCGATCGACGCCCTGCGCTACGAGTGATTGAACATTTGCATCCGCCGATCCGGCAAGGTGGCGGCACACCCTGTTGCCCCACCCTGCCCCGGAACCAGAGGAGCCGGCCGGCGGCTGCTCAGAACTTCAGCCTGGCATAAGGCGATTTAGCCGAGGCGGTCAGGGCATCGTTCAGGGTTTTCACCCCCTGGGCCTCGAGCAGCGGGATCAGCTTGAGCAGGATTTCGGCGGTGGCCAAGGCATCGCCGAGGGCCGTGTGCCGGCCGACGATGCGGATATTCAGGCGCGCGGCGATGGCCTCGAGGGAATGTCCCTCCTGATGGGGGTGGACGATGGAGGAGAGCAGCAGGGTGTCGAGGACCGGCTGCTCGAAACGCAACCCGGTAACCGCTTCCTTCATCTGCAGCATCTTCATGTCGAAAGCCGCGTTGTGGGCCACGATCACGGCATCTTCGGCAAAGCTGTGGAATTGCGGCAGAACCTCGGTAATCGGCGGTTGTGTTCTCAGCAGTTCCGGCGGAATGCCGTGAATTTTAACCGATTCGGCGGGGACCGGACGGTGCGGGTTGACCAACTGGTCGATGATCTCCTCGCCGAGCAGACGGCCGTTGACAATGCGAACCGCGCCGATTTGGATGATCTCATCCCCCCCGGCAGGATCGAGCCCGGTCGTCTCCGTATCGAAGACCACGTAGGTCAGTTGACGCAATGGCAGGTGGCCGAGAATCTTCTGGCCCGGCTGGTGAAACAGGTCGAATTCGTAATAGACCGGGCGGGGACCCACGGCCGGTCGCCCAACCTCGGTCGCCTCGTCAAGCGCGGTCGGCAGTTCGATCCGTACCGCCTGGCAGGCACCGGTCGGACCGGCCGCGGCGGCGATCGTGCCACCGTGGTTGAGGGCGATGCTGCGCGGGGTATCGGTGCGCCCGTCCGCGTCCATGAACAGAGGCATGACTTCCCAGGCGGCAATCGCCTCGACCGGTACCGGCGGCCCCGGCCAGGCGACCGACAATTGCGCCTGATCGTCGCTTGCAGCCGTCAGCTGCAAGCCGATCCTGGCGACGGCATGCTCCGCCACCAGCAACCCGGCCAGATTGCTGATGGTCTGAACGATGGCGTAGCTGTCGATCTTCAGCCAGCAGGCCGAGGCGATGCTCACTTCGACGGCAAGCGGGAAGCGCTGCTGCAGCTCTTTCTGCAGAATCAGCAGCAGGGTGTCGGCCTGAACATTCTCCCGGTTGCCGAAGGCCTGGCGGTGCCGCGAATAGAGCTCGCGCGCCAGCGCCAGATGTTTCTCCAACTCGGCGGTGACCCGCTCGACTCCCTTGCGGTGCTGATTACAGGCCGCGGTGCCGATGCCGGGGAGGACACAGACCAGCGCCAGCTGCTGGTGAATTTCGCCAAGGGAGTGCTGGATGGCGTCGATCACCCGCTGTAGCTGATAATCACGCTCGTTGTCCGCCGCGACCTCGCCGGTGATATCCTCCAGGGTCAGCACGAATCCGCCGAGGGTACGGGCCCCGTCATCGCTAGAAGTCACTGGCGCCAGGTTGACGCGGATGAAGCGCTCGCCGCACAGCTTGGTCATCAGGCCAAGGGCCGGTTTGGCCTGGTCGCGGACCAGGGCATGGCTCATCATTTCCAGGGCATGTGTGATCGGCTCGCGGTCGAGCAGGCCGAACACCGAACGCCCCAGGCCGATGGTGCTGCCGGTTGCCTGCCGCGGACTTTCCACGGTGGGTGCCGCCTCTTCCAGATAGGCCTGGGCCTTGCGGTTGTAGAGCAGAATCTGCCCTTCGGTATTGCAGACCAGCACACCTTGCGGCAGCTCCGATAGCAGGGCGGCAAAGCGGTTGCGCTCCTGGCGCAGGGCCAGATTGGCCGCATTGATCCTGGTCTCCACCTCCGCCTGCAGCCGCTGGAAGGCCGCAGCCGACTCGTTAATGATGTCGGCCAGACGGATCACTTCGCGGGCTCCCGGAGTGCTGATACGATAGTCGGGATTGGCCACGGTGATCAGGCGGGTCTGTTCCGCCATGCGCAGAATCGGGATGACGTAGGCGTTGAACAGCCAGCTGACCAGGGAACCGATGATCGCCACCAGCGCCAGAGCCCCAAGAAAGGGGAACATCACCAGTTTGGGGAAAATCTCGGCGACGATGGCCTGGTCGGCCGGCTCGAGATGCCGGTAGGAGGCGGCGAAGCTGCCAAAGATGACGGCGAAGATCGCGCCGACGATCCCCACCAGGAAGATAGAGTATTTGATGGCTGGCGACAGCCGTTCACCGAAATTTGCCAACACGCGCCCTCTCCCTCCAGTTATTTTTACATTCTACCGGAGGAATGGCCGTCTGCCCAGTCTCTCTGCTAGTGGCGGCTTTCTATATGGAAGGATTCCCCTTGGTCATGGCTGCGCCATGCAGCCAGTTGCACATCCGGTCAACCGCAGTCAGCATCTTCCCGCACCAGGTTTCGAGAAAATCACCGCCGAGTTCGGCATCGGCGGCAACCTGTTCGGCGGCCGCCAGCGCTCGTGAGCCGTCAAAATCGACATAGGCGATGCGTGCGGTAAGTTCCTCCGGCGGACGGCCAAAGACCGTGCCGGGGAGGATCGCCACCCCGGTATCCTCAAGCAGCTGCTGGCAGAGGCTTTCGCTGTCGACGATGTTGCGCACCGCCAGCTGCTCGCGCAACGGCGAGGCATCGGGGAACAGGTAAAAGCCGCCGCTCGGCGGGGCCACCGTCAGTCCTGCCGCCTGCAGCCGGCGCCTGAGCTCTTCACCGAGCGTCCGTAGAATGCGTCGCGACTGCCACAGGTAGCGCTCGATGCGCAATCCGCCCCGAAAGGCGCGTACCGCTGCGTACTGGATCGGTGCGCTGGTCGAGGTAAAGCTTTCACTGGCCACCGTGGCCATCGCCTCGAGCAGCCAACCCAGCGATTCGGGGAAGACGAAGGTGCCGAGCCGCCACCCGCCGGCCCCGCACCACTTGCTCAAACCACCGCTGATGATGGTGCCCTCGGGATAAAAACGGGCGATGGAGAGGTGCCGCCCGGTAAAGCTCAGCTCCCCGTAGATCTCGTCGGAGAGCAGCACCAGCCGGTAGCGACGCGCCACTTCGGCGAGGGTCTGCAGCTGTTCGGCCGAATAGCTGCAGCCGGTCGGGTTGTTGGGGTAGTTGAGAATGACGATCCGCGGCCGGGTCGGATCCTTGCGGCAGAAGCGGTCGAGGGCATCCGGGGTCAGCAGCCACTGGTTCGGCGTGGTCGGCAGCCAATGCACCTGGCGGCCGACGATGTGGGCCTGGGGGGCATAGGAAACCCAACTCGGCGTGGGAATGACCAAATCGCCGTAATAGACCATCAGCAGTATGAACATCAGCTCCTTGGAGCCTGGCCCGACCAAGACGTCCTCGGCGCGCACCGCCAGCTCCTGGGTGCGATTGTAGTAGTCGGCGACCGCCGCACGCAGAGCCTGCAGGCCGCGCACCGGCAGGTAGCTTTTCTGATGGGCATTCGCCTTGAGCTCCTCGACCACGGGCAGTGGCACCGGGAAGGGCGACTGGCCCAGCCCCAGCCGGTAAACCGGCCGCCCCGCCGCCACCAGCCGGTCACATTGCTCGTTTATGGCCAGCGTAGCGGAGATCGGCAGGCCGCGCACCTGGAGGTTGAGGTGGGCGTCGGGACTCAGAAAGGGCTGGGGCATGGACGCTCCTTGCTTGAAAACATACTCGCGGTTTATCGTCCCGGGCGCCCGGCATGGACGGCGATCCGCGGGGCCTGGTCGGTGTCAAACGCGGTGTAATCGTCGAGCCAGTAGGCCTTGGGGTTGCGGGGGAAAACCAGCATCCGCCCCTCGTCGGCAGGGCGGGCAGCCCGATGGTAGCGCATGAAGATCCGTGCTGCGTCGAGACCGAGGATTTCGATTTTGCCGCTGTGGTGGGACATCACGTAGCGCAGGCGGCGGACCAGCCCGGAGCCGCGGCTCTGGGCCGCGGCAAAGGTCTGGAAGCCCTGTTCGATGGGGACGGCAAAGTTGGCATTGCCGGCGGTCGGCCGGCACTGGAACAGGTAGTAGGGGGTGACGCCGAGGGCCGCCAGGGTCCGGCACAGCCTGGACAAAGTGTCCGGGTGGTCGTTGACCCCGTGCAGCAGCGGCGTCTGGTTGAGCACGATCAGGCCTGCGGCCTGCAGCCGGCGAATAGCCTCCTTGGCCGGCGCGGTCAGTTCGCGCGGGTGGTTGAAGTGGGCCATGAAGTAGAGCCGCCGTTCGGGCTGGCTGGCGGCCGCGAGCATCTCCAGCAACTCCGGATCGTCGAGAATCCGGTAGGGGTTGAAGGCCGCCATCTTGCTGCCGATGCGCAGCATGCGCAGATGTGGAATCGCCAGCAGCCGGTCGAGAATGGTCCGCAGGCGGGAGGTCGAGAGCAGCAGCGGGTCGCCGCCGGTGATCAGCACGTTGTCGATTTCGACATGGGCCGCCAGGTAGTCGATGGCCGGGGTGATGTCGCGGGACACTTCGTCGTTGCCGGCCATGAACAGCCGTTTGCGGAAGCAGAAGCGGCAGAGCGCGCCGCAGACATCGTTGACCAGCAGGATCGCCGTGTGGCGGTATTTGTGTTCGAGTCCCGGCGCCCTGACAAAGGCCGATTCGCCGGAGGCGTCGAGCGGCCCCCAGTCCTGCAGTTCGCTCTCGTGAGGCATGACGATGCGCCGGATCGGATCGGCCGGATCGTTCCAGTCGATCAACGACTGGTAATACTCGTTGCTGCGGAACTGGTAGCGGCGGGCAACCGATTCCAGGCGCCGGCGCCGTTCGGCGGGCAGTTGCTGAACGTGTGGAAGATCGCCAAGGCTGGTCAGATAGCGGTAACGGGACATGCAGGACCTCCTCTATGCTGGGCGCGGCGCACGGCTCCCCTATGTTCAGGAAGCCGACAGCGGCACCGCAACCCCGGAGGTCTTTGCGCAAACGACAGAGAGACGACAACAGTTGATCGACAAGGCGACACGCGCGGGGGATGCTGCGTGCCAGGACGCCGGCGAGTTATAAGTTTTCTTATAATACCAGACGTGGGGTCTTACGTCAAAAACGCGTCTGGCCCATGACGGCAAAACGCCAGCCGGCAGCGGGCAAGCGACTGGCTGGCGAAGCCGCCACGCGCCGGGGTTGACCCTCGGCAAAAGCACTACTTGCCGGGTTGACGGGCGATGATCCGGTCCTGGATCTTGCCGTAGGTCGCGGCGGGAATGACCTGTTTGCTCTTCAGCTGGTCCTTCTTGGCATACGGCCGGCCGGCGATGATCTTGGCGGCGTAGGCGTCACCGATCCCGGGGAGGCTTTTCAGCTGGGTCTCACTGGCCGAGTTGATGTCGATCAGTTCCACCTTGGTCTGGACCGCCGCGGGTTTGTCGGCGGCCATGGCCGGTACCGCCATGGCAAAAATCAGCAGGGTTGCCACCAGCAGTTTGATCAGGATGCGCATAGTTGTCTCCTTCCGGGGGTGAGTAAGGGGTGGGGTCAGTAGATGACAATATAGCCATGCTCGGTGGCGATCCGGGAGATTTCCAGGACGTCTGCGATCTGATAAGAGTGGCCGTCGAGGATGAAGGTGTAGCCGCCCTCCGGGTTTGCTGTTGCCAGGTCGATCAGGTATTCGAAGCTGGCAGTCTTGATGGTTTCCATGTCTGCGGCAACCTCCTGTCGTGGCATGGCGCAAGTTGTGCCGGAGCTGACCCGGCTCACGCAGGATAGCGCGTCGTGACGGATTTTTCAAAAAAAATACCCCACAGCAGGAGGTAGGCTGTGGGGCTAAGGTTAGGAGGCTGTGCGTGAAGAAGTTTTTTGCTCTTGATGGTTCCGAGTCTATCGCGCCTGACCAAGAGAGTTAACGTGGAAGCCCGTATTTTTTTGCATCACCAAGTGCAGTCGGCCACTGGGCAAATGCACAGTGCCGGCCGCTGGTCAGGCAACCAGGCTGGTAATCTCCCCGGAGTCTCCGGCCGGCGGGCCGCTTGCCACAATGACCCCATCCTTGACCTGGATGACCTGCTGAGCCTGTCGGGCAATCTCGGCGTTGTGGGTGACCAGCACCAGCGTGGTTCCCTGGGCGTGCAGTTCGCGCAGGATCGCCAACACTTCGGCTTCGGCAGCCGAGTCGAGATTGCCGGTGGGCTCATCGAGGAGCAGCAACGGCGGAGCGTTGGCCAGGGCCCGGGCAATCGCCACCCGCTGTTGCTGCCCCCCGGACAACTGGAAGGGCCGGCTGCCGAACTTGTCGGCCAGACCGACCCGGTCCAGCAGCTCCTCGGCCCGGGCGGCCTGCTGCCTGGCCGGCAGGCCGGCCATCATCATGGCGGTTTCCACGTTTTCCAGGGCGGTCAAGCCGTTGAGCAGGTTGAAGAACTGAAAGACAAAGCCGACCTTGCGGGAGCGCAGTGCAGCCAGCCCGGCATCGTCGAGCCGGAAGATGTCGGTGCCATCGAGGATGACGCTGCCACTGCTAGGCCGGTCGAGGCCGCCGAGCAGGTGCATCAAAGTGCTCTTGCCGTGTCCCGAGGGACCGATGATGCAGGTGAAGGAGCCGCGCGGGATCTCCAGCGACACCCCGCGCAGAGCGTGGGTGACCACGGTTCCCTGGCGGTAGCTTTTGCTCAGGTTGTCGGTTCTGATGATGGTGTCACTCATAGCTGATCGCCTCCACGGGAGAGAGCCGGGCGGCGCGCCAGGCGGGATAGAGCCCGGCAACGATGGCCACTGCCGCCGAGAAGAGGATCGAACCGGCAATGACCGCCGGATCGAGGATGCCGATGCTGCTGGAACCCTTGATGAAACTGGTAAAAGCGTTCTGCTCCAACTGCGGGGCAAACAACACCGAGAACACCAGTCCGCCGGCCACCCCGCACACCCCGCCGAGCACGCCATACAGGCCAGACTCCAGCAGGAACAGGGTGAAGATGGTGCGACGGGTCGCCCCTAGCGCCTGAAGGATGCCGATCTCGCGCTTGCGCTCGTAGGTCGCGGTCAGCATGGTGTTGACGATGCCGAAGGCCGCGGCGAGCACCGCGACTGCGGCGATCAGCTGCAGGGTCACGTTGACCGAGCCGACGATGGTCAGCACGGAAGAGAGCATCTGTTGGTCGGTGACCACGCCGAGGCTGACTTCGTCGCGTATCCGTTCCACCGCGGCATCGACCGCGCCGACGTCGTCGACCTTGACCGCCAGATAGGAAATGCGTTCACTGTTGGCGAAGAGCCGTTGGGCGGTGGCCAGGGGCAGGAACACCGTCAGGTCGTCCTTGCCGCCGGTGGCGGCCAGGATCCCCTTGACCGGCAGACGCTCGCCGCGGATGGTCACGCTTCCTCCCGGCTGCAGCTTGAACTGCTCGGCTGCCACGGCGCCGATGACTGCCGCCGTTTCGTCGTTCGCTGCCAGATACTCGCCAGCCAGCAGCTGCCAGCCCTTGAAGGGGAGCATCTCCTCCGGAAGGATACCGTTGACCGAGACCGGACGGTTGTTGATGGCGCTTTTCTCGGCCAGCACCGGCACGACAGTCATGCCGGGAAGGGCCTTGACCTTGGCGTACTCGTCCATGGTGATGTTGGAGGGGACGACCTCTCCGGTGAGGATTGACACCTGCTCGTAGGCGCAGGAGCCCTTGGGGGTAACCACCAGATTGGCCCCCAGCGCATTGGCCTCGCGCTGGACCTCCTTTTTGAGGCTGCCGCCCAGGGCCTGGAAGGTGACGAAGGAGGCGATGCCGATGGTGATGCCGAGCAGCGTGAAGATGAAGCGGCCGCGCCGGCGGGCCATGTTGTTGACGACCAGTTTCGGGAGATTCATTTAGCCCCCGACCTGGTGGTTGCGAACCACTTTGACGTCGTTGGCGGAGAACAGGTAGCCGCCCTGCACCTGAACGAAGCTGCCGGTCACGCGGACCTCGTCGCCGAGGGCAGGAATCTTGCCGGCAAATTTGACGGGCAGCACCGGCATGCTGCAGGTCGGTGAAGTGCACTGCATCTCTTTGAGGTCGATGATCCCGAATACGGCCGGGTCGTTTCGCGAAAACCCCTTGGTCACTCCGACCAAGGTGATGGTCCCGGTATAGGCGGCCGGGTCGGCGCCAACCTCATTGACGTTGAGCGCCGGGGCCTGATTGCAGCCGCTCAGCAGCACGGCTCCGGCCAGGACGATGCAAGCACAGACGAACACCAGCAGAAGCGAACGCTTCATAGTGAGAATCCCTTTACTGTGAATTGGTTTAAGAACGTGCGCCGGCATCGCGCCCCGGGATAGCCCGCGGCAGGTGCGGCTCTGTTGCACAAGCGAAACGGCTCAGGTGGTTTCGGGCGGGTAGTCTATCAGGCGAGGATGTTCCCCGGGGGGGCGACGAGAAGCTTCGAGAGGGACCGCGCCGGTCTCACCCAGGGATTTCAACGACAGGCAGAAATATTGAAGATACACGCTCAGGCACGATGGGCACTGGCACTGCAACGGCGAGCATTGGCCGGTGGGCTCATCCTGATCAGTAGTGCCGGGGCAACAGGCATCGGCGCACCCGCCAGCGGCCGGCTGCACTGGGAAATTGGCCGCAGCAACGGCCACGCCGCTCAAACAGATCAGCAGCAGAACCGCTATGCTCTGCAGCGCCAGGCGGTGCATTGATCGTTTCATACCGTCAAGATAAACAATTTGTTCCGCGCCAGTCAAGTGAGCCACTCAAGATGTCGATGAGGGTGGGTCCTTTGCCCTTACCTCGGCCCGGCAGCAATTTTTCTCCGGCCAGCACCGCAGTCGGCTTTACAGGGCGGGCCTTACGCGCCTATTATCGGCAAATTGTCGATTGTCCGCCGGCCGCAGCGAACGGAGGAGATGATGCACAAGGTTGATATCTACCTGATCAAGAACTCCTGTTATTTTTTCATTCTGGCCAACATCATTCCGCTGATCTTCACCCGGGAAGGCCTTGCCTTGTGGACCAACGGCGCAGCGCTCTTGCTCAGCCTTCTGATGCTGATACTGATCAGGCTGACCGTGCGGCGCTATGCCGGAGATTTCGGCAAAAGCCACGCCGAGGTCAAGCAACTGCTGGCGGAATACATGGAGGACAAGCGCCGAGGCAAACTGACGTTCCACGATTACGTGAAAAAAAGCAAAGCACGGGACGCCGCCGCGGTGGATACGACGCAAGCCGACGGCCATTGAGTAACGATTTGCGCTCAGTCCCGGAGCAGACGGGAGCGGGGGAGGTTCGACCCCAGCGCTGTCATCACCCTCACTGCCGTCGTCCTGAGCGCCGCCCCTTTCACTTCAAAGCGATATGCGCACCGTGCATTTGCGCAGTCGCCATTCGCGGTTTATCCACGCAACAAATACGGGCTTCCACGTAGCTTGTCTCGCCCCCGCGGCATAGACTGAAAGCCATCAAGGTCTGTTGTGGCAGACGGGCCAGCGATCAACCAAAACTTCTTCACGCACAGCCTCCTAACCTTGGCCCCGCAGCTTACCTCCTGCTGCGGGGTATTTTTTTGCCGCGTCCCCCTTCGCTCCCCTTTTCAACCACTCGTGATCCAGTATGCTTTTTTCGGCAGGAACCGGCAGGGAGGGGGGATCCATGAGCGCAGAGCCACCGAGAGATTTTGACCAGGCGGCAGCCGCCTGGGATGAAAAACCCCAGCGGCGCCTGTTGGCGGCGGCGGTGGCGGCAGGTATCGCCGCGGCCATCCCCTTGCACCGCGGCATGCGTGCCCTGGAATATGGCTGCGGCACCGGTCTGGTCGGCCTGCACCTGGCTGAGCAAATCGGGCAGTTGACCGCTGCCGACGCGTCCCCGGGGATGCT
>JBFYXI010000282.1:0-4211 GCA_041310635.1 Desulfuromonadaceae bacterium
CGGCCGTTGAAACTCTGCTGCTACGGAGTCGGCCGACTCACCGGCAGCAGCATCGCGACCCAGTACCAGTTGCTGCAGCAACTCCAGCAATGGGGGTGTCCAGTCAATCTGGCCGGCACGGCCGTGGTGCACGGCGCGGCCGAAGTCGTCGAGCACTACCGCAGGCTGCTCGGGCAGCGTGATACCCTCCCCTTTGAGATCGACGGCGTGGTGGTGAAGGTCAACGATTTGACTCTGCAGCGGGAACTGGGGGAAGTCAGTCGTTCGCCGCGCTGGGCGGTGGCCTGCAAGTTCCCGCCGCGCCAGGCGGAAACCGTGGTCGAAGACGTCGGTCTGCAGGTCGGCCGCACCGGCGCCATCACCCCGGTTGCCCACCTGCGGCCGGTCGAGGTCAGCGGCGTGACGGTAACCCGGGCCAGCCTGCATAATTGGGACGAAATCGCCCGGCTCGACCTGCGCATCGGCGACCGGGTCGTCATCGCACGCGCCGGCGACGTCATTCCCGACGTGGTCAAGGTTCTCGGCGAGCAGCGCAGCGGCGCGGAACGGCCGGTATCGCCGCCCGCCAGCTGTCCCGAATGTGGCGGCAGCGTGCTCAAAGCCGCGAACGAGGTGGCCTACCGCTGCGTCAATCCGCTGTGTCCCGCCCGGGCTCTGCAGCGCCTGAAGCATTTCGTCTCACGAGATGCCATGGACATCGAAGGCCTGGGAGAAAAGCAGCTGGTGCAACTGCTTCAGTCTGGCCGTGTCGGGGACGCCGCGGATCTCTACACCTTGCGGAAGGATGATCTGTTCACCATGGAGAGGATGGGCGAACTCCTTGCCCAGAAACTCCTCGATGCCATTGCCGCCAGCCGGAACCGGCCGCTCTCCCGCTTGCTCCATGCCCTCGGCATCCGCCATGTCGGCGAGCATACCGCGAAAATCCTGGCCAAGCGTTTTCACAGCCTGGAGGAGCTGGCCGGTGCCGACCGCGAGCAGTTGACACAAATCCATGAAATCGGCGAGCGGGTGGCCGAAGCGATCGCCGACTTCTTCGCCGATCCGGGCCAGCGCCGGCTGCTCGCCAAGCTCCGCGCCGCCGGCGTCGTTCCCGTCAGGGAGGCCACCGTGCAGACGGAAGGAGTGCTGGCCGGAAAAACCGTCGTACTGACCGGAACGCTTTCCCGCTGGTCACGCCAGGATGCGGCCGACCTGGTGGAACGGCTCGGCGGACGGGCGGCCAGTTCGGTCAGCAAAAAAACCGACTTCGTGGTCGCCGGAGCCGATGCCGGGAGCAAGCTCGACAAGGCTCAGGCGCTGGAAATTCCGGTATTGAGCGAGGAGGATTTCATGGCCATGATCGGCACAGCCGGGGATGCAGAGTCATGAGGCGCGCCAGGGTGCGCATCGTCGGCCTGGTCCAGGGGGTCTTCTACCGCCAGTCGACCGTGGAGATGGCGCAGGGGTTGGGGTTGTGCGGCTGGGTGCGCAACCTGCCGGACGGCAGCGTCGAGGCGCTGTTCGAAGGGGAGCGCGAATTGATTGAACAAGCCGTGGCCTGGTGCCGGCAGGGGCCGCCGCGAGCCAGCGTCAGCGACGTGGCGATCGAATGGCTGGACGGGCCGGCGGAGTGCCAAGGATTCGCGATCCGCTACTAGACCTGCAATTCCCCACCCAAAAGCTACCCCATCCGCCGGCCACGCTCACTCAATGGCGTGGCCAGCACCAGGTCGACCTGACAGCACAAATCAACCGCAAAAGCACCGAGTTCTTCCGGGAGAATATCCTCAAACTCATCAAGATTCCAAAATTCGACATAATCGTCCGGAGCAACCACGATACGTTGCAGGAGCTTCCTTGCCCCCTGCAACCACGCGTCCTCGGAGCGATAACTGCTGCTCAGCGCGCCAAGCTCGACTTTGAGGGTGTCCGATATCCGCGCCGCCCGTACGACAATGTCCCAGGCCATTTCCGAGAAATAATCGGTGTCCATCGATGCCTATCCGACCCCGCTCATCGCTCAAACAGGCTGGAATCCAGAAGGCGCGCGCCGTGGACGACCCGCAGGATGATGACCCGTTCTCCGGTGATCCGATAGAGGGTGCGATAGACGCCGAAGACCAGGTGGCGGTAGGCCGTGCTGAGGATTGCATTCTCGGGGATGCGGAGACAGCGCTCGGGAAATTTCTCCAGCGAGGCGATCTGCTCTTCGAGGACCTGGACAAAAGCTGCGGCGCTGCCCGGGCTGTCCTGGGCAATGGACTCCCAGATTTCGGCGATGTCGGCCTCGGCGGCCGGAGTGATCTCAACGCGAAAGGTTGCGGGCACGCTTGAACTCGCGCAGGAAGTCGCGGGCCGGACGGGTGCGCCCCTCAACGACCTCGACCTCGGCCGGGGCCAGCAGGCGCGCCAGATTCGCGGCCTGCAGGTGTTTCTGGTAGACCGCGGCATCGAGGAGCACCGCGTCGGCCCGGCCATTCACTGTCAGCACCACCGGTCGCCCGGTCGCGTGGACATGATCGAGGATTTCGCGAGTGTGGCGTTTCAGATCGGTGACGGAGCGAATGTCTTCGGCCAAGTCCATAATGACACTCCATATGGTGTATTTTTTAGTATCAAATATGGCACCATGGCCTGACGTAGTCAAGCACTGCCTGGCCACGGGATCTGCAAAACCGATTAGTCCCCTTCGATCTCCAGGCTGACCCGATAGACGTCGCTGCTCGGCAGCCCGGACTCCCTGGCCACCTGCTTGACCGCCGCCTTGCGCGACAATTTCCCGTCAGCCAGCAGCTCGCGCAGCATGGCCAGCGGGTCGCGCTCGGGAGCGGTGACGGCAAACGGCGGCAGCATCAGCACCAGTTCGCCCCGCACCTGGGCCTTCCCGAAGTGAGCCAGGGCCTCACTGGCCGTGCCGCGAAACAGCTCCTCGTGCAGCTTGGTGAGCTCCCGCGCCACCACCAGCGGCCGCTCGCCCCCCCAGACCGCGGCAATGGCCGCCAGTGCGGCCAGCAGCCGGTGCGGCGTTTCATAGAGCACCACCGTGCGCGGTTCGTGGCGCAACCCTTCGAGACAGGCCGCCCGGGCCGCCGCTCGGGCCGGCAGATAGCCTTCGAAGACGAAGCGGTCGGTGGGCACCCCGGCCGCGCTGAGGGCGGCAATCAGCGCCGACGGCCCCGGCACCGGCACCACCGCAATCGCCGCGGCATGGCAGGCGCACACCAGGCGGTAGCCGGGGTCGGCAATGGCCGGCGTGCCGGCATCAC
Source organism: Desulfuromonadaceae bacterium (assembly GCA_041310635.1). GTDB lineage: Bacteria > Desulfobacterota > Desulfuromonadia > Desulfuromonadales > BM103 > VAUL01. The sequence goes on from JBFYXI010000282.1 coordinate 3,249, forward strand.
TGATCAAGGCCACCTTCGCCCCGGCCAGCAGGCGGTTGACTAGCTCTGCCTGGCGCTGCAGCTCGTTGTGCTCGTGGCAGGAGAGCAGCGGCTTGCGGATGCCGAAATAATTCAGCAGCTTGCGGCTGTGGCGGGTGTCCTCGGCGGCGATCAGGTCAACCTCGCCGAGAATGCGCAGGGCGCGGGCCGTGATGTCCTCGAGATTGCCGATCGGCGTGGCGACCACATACAACGTCCCGGCCCGGGATGCCTCCTCACTCCTCACTCCTTACTCCTCACAGCCGTCGAGCTCCGCCAGCCACAGGGCCACGGCGGCATCGCTCGGCATGCGCCAGTCACCGCGCGGGGAGAGGGCCACGCTGCCGACCTTCGGTCCGTCCGGCAGGCAGGAGCGCTTGAACTGCTGGGAAAAGAAGCGCCGGTAGAACAGCACCAGCCAGCGGCGCACCTCGGCCGGGGGGTAGGCGTCGCCGAATGCCAGGGTGGCCAGGGCCAGTACCTTGCGCGGCGCGAAGTGGCAGCGCACCACCTGGTAGAGGAAGAAGTCGTGCAGTTCATAGGGGCCGAGCTCGGCTTCGGTGTGCTGGCTGATGCTGCCGTCGGGATGCGGAGGGAGCAGTTCCGGTGACACCGGGGTCGCGCACACGTCGTGCAGCACCCCGGCCACCTTCCCCGTGAACTCGGCCTCGGCGCACCAGGCGATCAGGTAGCGCACCAGGGTTTTCGGCACCGCCACGTTGACCGCGTACATCGCCATGTGGTCGCCGTTGTAGGTGCACCACCCGAGGGCCAGTTCGGAGAGATCACCGGTGCCGATCACCAGCCCTTGCACCTGGTTGGCGATGTCCATGAGAATCTGGGTGCGTTCGCGGGCCTGGGCGTTTTCGAACGTGGTGTCGGGCGTCTCGCCGTCGTGGCCGATGTCGCGCAGGTGCAGGCGGCAGCTTTCGCTGATGTCGATGG
>JBFYXI010000284.1:0-15562 GCA_041310635.1 Desulfuromonadaceae bacterium
ATAAAGATTTCTGCGTGGATATGCTTGAGCGTCAGGGTAACGGTTACGGGAATTGGCGACGGATGAGGCCTTCCCGCATGTTGCTGCAGCTCCTCGACCGGAGTCAGGATGATGTCGAGCGCCCGCTTGGGGTTGATCTTCGAGGGCTTGCCTTCGAGGGGGCTGCACTCGGCGGCAATGAACGGGATTTCGAAGATGGCGTCTTCGATGGGAATGACGAACACCTCTGGCGTCAAGCTGGAGAGCCGCAGAGAGAGCAGGGCGGCAATGACGACCAGTGATAGAATTTTGCGGAGGTAGAAAATAGGCAGCATGTCAATCGTAATTATAAAGTTTTTTTTAAAACCTAATCGTTGGGAAAGGCAGGAGTCAACCAGTTTCGGCGGCTCCGTCGGCCGGTGAGCGGAAGAACCCGGCCATGGTTTCGAGCAGGGCCGCGGTCGGCAGGGTGGCGACCGGGACGTCGGGAAGGGATGCCAGGAACATGCGGCCGTAGCCGCGCTTGACCACGCGGCTGTCGAGGATCAGCACCACGCCGCGGTCGGTGCGGTTGCGGATCAGGCGGCCGAACCCCTGGCGGAAGCGGATCACCGCCTGCGGCACGGTGTAGTCGAGGAACGGGTCGCCGCCGGCCGCCTCGATGGCCTCGGCGCGCGCCTCCAGCACCGGCTCGGTGGGTACCTTGAAGGGGAGTCGGGCGATGATCACCTGCTCCAGTGCCCGCCCCGGTACATCGACTCCTTCCCAGAAGGAATCGGTGGCGAACAGGACGCTGGTCGGATCCTGGCAGAACTGCTCGAGCAGCCGGTGGCGGGAGGCTTCCCCTTGGCGCAGCACCCGGTAGCCGCGCGCCGCCAGCACTGGCGCAAGCTCCGCATGTACGCGGCGGAGCAGGCTGTAGGCGGTGAACAGCACGAAGCTGCGGCCGTCGGCCAGCAGCACGGCGCGCTCGGTCAGGTCGCGCACCGCCTCCGGGTAGCCCGCCTGCCCCGGCTCGGGGATGTCGGCTGGCACCGCCACCAGGGCCTGGCGGGTATAGTCGAAGGGGGAGGCGAGAAGCAGTTCGGTGAGGCGCCCGGCATCGGCCTCGACCAGGCCGATGCGCGTGCGCAGGTAGCGGAAAGTGCCGGCCACAGTCAGGGTGGCGCTGGTCAGCACCACGGTGCGCAGCCGCTCGAACAGGGTCGCCCGGAGCAGTGGAGCCACGGCCAGCGGCGCGGTACAGAGGCGGACGATCACCCCTTCGCCGCGGCCGACCCGGCCGCGCACGATCTCGAACCAGGCGCAGCTATCCGCCGCGTCGGCGACAAAGGCCCGCAATTGAACGCCGAGGGCATGCAGGCGCAGGGCGATCCCCCCCAGGTCGGTGCTCACCGAGCGCAGGGCCTCGGCGACCGGCTCGGGGAGGGTGGCGAGGGTACGCAGCACGGCTTCGAGCTGATCCCCCAGCCGCTCGCTGTCGGTCGCCAGGGCCCGCACCCGGCCGGCCAGTTCCGGCCATGCGGGGCTGCCGGTATGGACCGGGGTCAGGCGCTGACGCAGCTCCTCATGGCCGGGGAACTCTTTGCCGGCCAGCCCCGCCAAGCTCTCACCGATCCCTTCCAGTTCCATTGCCGAGCGTTCCAGCAGGGCCTGGGCACCGCCGAGCAGCCCCTCGATGCGGCCGTGCAGGTCGCGGAACAGGGCGTCCTCGCGGTCGGGGAGGTCGCGCGCCAGCACCGCGAGGAGGCGCGGCAGCAAGCCGTGCTGGGGCTTGCGCGGGTGGCGCAGGCGGTTGAGGGTGCGGGCGAAGCCGAAGCGGGTCACCTGGGTGCTGAAGTAGCGGGTGGCAACCTCCTCGAGGTGATGGGCCTCGTCGAGAATCAGTCGCTCGAAGGGGGGAAGCACGGCGGCGGTCGTGTAGTTGTCGGTCTGGCTGCGCAGGCTAAGGTCGGCCAGCAGCAGGGCGTGGTTGACCACCAGTACGTTGGCGAGGGCGGCGCGCCGGCGCGCCTGGTGAAAGAAACAGCCGGTGAAGTGCCGGCACTGGGCGCGGGCGCACTGGTCGGCCTCGCAGCAGACCTCCTCCCAGAGCTGGTCGCCTGGGGGGACCGGCAGTTCCTCGCGGGAGCCGTCGGCCGTCTGGGCCGCCCAGGCGCGCAGGTTGACCAGTTCGCCGGCCTGGCCGGCGTCGAACAGGCCGGGCTCGGCCGAGGCTCCCTCCAGCCGGCGCCGGCACAGGTAGTTGGCGCGCCCCTTGACCAGCTCGACGCGGAATTCCAGGCCGCTGGCGCGCTGCAGGAACGGCAGATCCTTGCGAATCAACTGTTCCTGCAGGTTGATGGTGTTGGTGGAGACCACCACCCGCTCCTCGTTGGCCAGGGCCCACAACAGGGCCGGCACCAGGTAGGCGAGGCTCTTGCCGGTGCCGGTGCCGGCCTCGACCAGGGCGATGCGGTCGTGGTTGAAGGCCTCCAGGACGGCAAAGGCCATGCGCAGCTGCTCGGGGCGTTCCTCGAAACCGCTCAGGGTGGCGCTGATCTTGCCGCCGGGGGCCAGCAGGTCGGCGACCGCCGCGGGCTCCACCGTCCGGCGCTGCGGGGGGATCAGGGCCTCGACCACCCGGTAGAGCCGCTCCACGGCATTGTCGACGATATAGCAGCCGACTCCCTGGCTGCCGAGGCGCGAAGCGATGGTCAGGTCGGCATCGGAAGGGGTGAGATCACCGGAGGGGTGGTTGTGGATGATCACGTCGCCGGGGCGGCACTGCTGGAGAATGGCCGGCACCGCGCCCTGGTGGCCGCGCGCCAGAACCACGACGGCCGACACGGTCCGGTCGGCATCGGTGCGGCCGAGGCCGAAGATCTCGTTGCCGCCGGCCTCGGCGATCGCGGTGCGCAACTGTTCCTGCACGAGGGGGGAGAGGTAGCGGTCCATGAGGTCCGGGCATTATAGCGAGGTTGGCGCTGTCAGGGAAGCGCTCAGTCCTGCTCACTCGGAGTCGAGCCGCCGGTGAAGAGATGCACATCGCGGCGAGGATAGGGGATGTCGATGCCGTGCTCGGAAAACTTTCGGTAAATGGCCAGATTGAGGTCGCTGGTCAGCAGTCCCCGGCGGTGGATCAAGGTCGTGCTCCAGGCCCGCAGTTCGAAGTCGAGGCCGTTGTCGCCGAAAGCGAGCAGCCGCACGCCCGGCGCCGGAGCAGCCAGGACATCCGGGCATTCGCCGGCCGCTTCCAGCAGGAGGCGCGCCACCACTGACACATCGCTGCCATAGGCGACCGTCACCGGAATGCGGAAGCGGACCTTGCGGTCGTTGTGGCTCCAATTCACCACGTTGTCAGTGATGAACTTCGCGTTGGGGACGATGATGGTGATGTTGTCGTTGGTCACCACCTCGGTGCTCCTGCCGCCGATCCGCACCACATCGCCCTCAACTTCTCCCACCACAATCCGGTCGCCGATCTTGATGGGCCGTTCGAAGAGGATGATCAGGCCGCTGATGAAGTTGTTGACGATGTTCTGTAAGCCGAAGCCGACGCCGATGCCGATGGCGCCGGTCAGGACATTGAGGGCGGTGAGATCGATGCCGGCAGTCTGCAGGATGACGACGAAACCAATGGTGATGACCACATAGCGAAGAATGGAGCCGGTCGCCTGGCGGGCCCCCGCTTCCATCCGGGTCCGGGTCAGCAGCTTCTCCACCACCCAGTTGCGGAACAGGCCGCTGAACACATAGAGCAGGAAAACCAGCACGATCAGTTGCAGAAGGGTCCAGATGGTCACCGGCGAGCCGCCGAGGTCGGCCAGGGGCGTCGCCAGGAATGCTTTGACGGGTTCGAGCAGCCGGCGGAATTCTTCCATCGGGTTGATTCCTCTCAGAATGGCCAGAAGCGCGGGATGAAGATGGTCGCCAGCACCCAGAAGATCAGGTTGAGCGGCGTGCCGACCCGCAGGAAGTCGGCGTAGCGGAACTGGCCGGGGCCGTAGATCAGGGTATTGGTCTGATAGCCGACCGGGGTCATGAAGCTGGCTGACGCGGCGAAAGCGATGGCCATCAACAGGGGGCGGGGATCGATGCCCATGGTTTCGGCAGCGGCGATGGCGACGGGCGCCAGCAGGGCGGCGGTGGCATTGTTGGACATCATCTCGGTCAGCAGGGAGGTGACCAGGTAGAGGGCCGAGAGCAGCACCACCGGGCCGAACGGTCCCGCCGCCTTTACCAGGAGATCCCCCAGCAGATGCGCCGCCCCGGTGGTTTCCAGGGCCGTGCCGAGAGTGAGCACGCCGGCCAGCAGGAAGATCACCTGCCAGTTGATCGAGCCGTAGGCCTCCTCCAGAGTCAGGCAGCGGGCCAGGATCATCAGGATGCAGCCGACGATGGCTCCGGTCACGATCGGCACGATCCCTGACGTTGCCGCGACGATGACCCCGGCGACGATGGCCACTGCCGCCAGCATCCGGTTCTTTCTGAAGACCGGCAGAACCACCTCGGAGACCAGGACGAAGGTCCGGTCCTCACGCAGTTGCTCCAGGTGATGGAGGTCGACCTCCAGCAGCAGCACATCACCGGCACGCAGGCGCAGGCCCTCGAGGTTCTCGCGCATGACCTCGCCGCGGTGACGGATCGCCAGGGCACTCAGTCCGTAGCGGGAGCGAAAGCGGGCCTCCTTGAGGGTCCGGCCATCGAGCGTGGAGCGCGGCGCCACCACCGCCTCCACCAGGGCCTGTTCCTCGACGGGCTTGCCGCCGCTTTCCTGGCGCAGGGCAATCCCGCGCCGCTCCCTGAGCTTCCGGAAATTTTCCAGGTCACAGCTGACGCGCAACTGATCGCCGGCCCGCAGCACCAGCTGGTCCGCCGGCTCGTCGTGGAGCTGGCCCTCCCGGTAGACCTGCACCCGGCGGAGAGTCAGGTCGCGCAGCAGGGGCGACTTGGCCAGCACCGTTCCCACCGAACGGGCCGCCGGCTCGAGCACGATTTCGATGAGGTAGTCACCGCTGCCGAAGATGGGCTCGCGACCCGCCGCCGGGGAGCGCTTCGGAATCAGCCAGATGCCGACCAGAAGCAGGTAGGCGCTGCCGGCCGCGAAAAAGATCAGGCCGAGCTCGCTCATCTCGAACATGCCGAACGGAGCCAGGCCGTGCAGCTCGGCAATCGAGGAGACCAGGATGTTGGTGGATGTGCCGATCAGGGTGCAGACGCCTCCGAACATGGCGGCAAAGGAGAGTGGCATCAGCAGGCGGGCCGCCGGGATGTTGGCGTCCCTGGCGATGGCCAGCACCACCGGGAGAAAAATGGCGACGGCGGCGGTATTGTTGATGAAGGCCGAGAGCACGCCGATGATCAGCATCAGCGTCACCAGCACCAGCAGGAAGCTGATGCGGGCAAACCGGGAGAGGATGTTGACCAGGATGTTCACCGCCCCGGTCTTGAACAGGCCGGCGGAGAGGACGAACATGGCCCCGATAGTGACGGTCGCCGGATTGCTGAAACCGCCGATGGCCTGCTGGGGGGTGATGAGCCCGGAGAGCAGCAGGGTGCTCATCAGAATCAATGCTGTCAGATCCACCGGCAGACGCTCGGTGGCGAAGAGGATCACGGCGGAGACGAGCAGGCCGAGCACCAGGAGAATCTCTAGGGTCATGCTAAATCCTTGGATGGTGTTTCGCGACAGGGAATGTCTGCATGTCTTCAGTTTAACATGCCAATAAGGATAACAGAGGCGCCGGAGAGCTCAACGGACTGGGCGCTTCCCGCGGGTAAATATAGGGGTGCCGATATCCACCCCTCTGATCAAGTAGAGATAGGATTGCGGTCTTCTGGTAGAATTTGTTGATGAGTGCGCCGTGGTAGCCGCAATGGCCCGCGGCGATCAGGTCGATCGCGTCGTGACTCTCCGGGGTTATTGCTTCACTGCCAGGACAGGGCTGATCCGCCAATGACCATTCTTGCCGACCTGGTGATCGTTTTCGGCGTGGCCGTGGCCACGGTCCTGCTCTTCCGTCGCCTGAATCTCCCGTCGATCATCGGTTTCCTGATCGCCGGCACGCTGGCCGGGCCCTCCGGTTTCGGGCTGGTCCGCACCACGCACCATGTCGAGCAGGCGGCCGAGATCGGCGTCATCCTCCTGCTGTTTACCATCGGCATCGAACTGTCGCTGCCGGACCTGCGGCGGATTTTCCGGCTGCTCATCGTGGGCGGCGGACTGCAGGTCGGTCTGACCATCCTGACCGTGGCGGTGCTTGGCAACGTCTGCGGATTTCCTCCCAGGCAATCGATCTTTCTCGGCTTTCTCGTGGCGCTCAGCAGTACCGCGATCCTGATCAAGCTGCTGCTGGATGCCGGCGAAATGGACACCCCGCATGGCAGGGTGACGATCGGGGTCCTGATTTTCCAGGACCTGTGCCTCGTGCCGCTGATGCTCTTCACGCCGATGCTGGCCGCCGCCGGCGATTTTGCCGGCAGTGCCGTCTGGGTGCTGTTCAAGGCGATGGCCGTCATCGTCGGCGCCCATTTCCTGGCCCGGCGGCTGGTCCCCTGGATTCTCGCCCAGGTGGTACGTACCCGCAGCCGGGAACTGTTCGTCCTGACGATCATCTTCATTGGTTTCGGCACCGCCTGGCTGACGGCGGCGGCGGGACTGTCGCTGGCGCTGGGAGCCTTTATCGCCGGGCTGGCCATTTCCGAATCGGAATTCAGTCATCAGGTCATGGGCGACATCATCCCGTTCCGGGATGCGTTTTTGAGCCTGTTTTTCGTGTCGGTCGGCATGCTGCTCGACTTGTCGCTGGTCCTTGCCGAGCCGCTGCTGGTTGCCACCCTGGCTTTGGCCATTGTCGCGATCAAAGTCGTCATCATGCTGCTGACCGGCATTCTGCTCGGCCTGCCATTGCGCATTGCGGTCATGGTCGCCCTGGCGATCGCCCAGGTCGGTGAATTCTCTTTTGTCCTCTCCCAGGTGGGGCTGCAGCATGGATTGCTTGACGCTCGCCTGTATCAGTTGTTCCTGGCGGCCTCGCTGGCCACCATGATCGCCACACCGTTTTGCCTGCGGATCTCCCCCCCCGTGGCCGGATACCTGGCCCGCCTGGCGCCAGCCAGCCTGAACCGGGGGCGGGCCAAGCTTGCCGGGAGGCAGAAGTTGCGCGGCCTGCGCGACCACGTGGTGATTGCCGGCTATGGACTCAACGGCAAAAACCTGGCCACGGCCCTGCGCCATCTTGACATCCCCCATGCCATCGTTGACAGCAACCCGTACACGGTGGAAGTCGAACGCAAGCGCGGCGAGAAGGTCCTTCTCGGCGACGCCGCCCAGGAAGAGGTTCTCAAGCACCTGCGGATCGAAAACGCCCGGATTCTGGTGGTGGCCATCTCCGATGCCGCGGCGACCCGGCGCATCGTGGCCCAGGCCCACCGCCTCAACGCGCTGCTGCATATCATCGTGCGCACCCGCTATCTTGCCGAAGTCGAGCCGCTTCACCGTCTGGGGGCCAGTGAGGTGGTGCCGGAGGAGTTCGAGACCTCCGTGGAGATCCTGGCCCGTTCGCTGCGGGTGTACATGTTGCCGCAGGACGTGATCGAAGACCGGGTTGCCGAAGTCCGGCGGGATGGCTACGCCATGCTGCGCAGCGCCAGCGGCCGCCAGGGTCAGGTGGCGGGGCTGGCCGCCTATCTGCCTGGTACCGAAGTTGCCACCTTCCGGGTCAAGCCGGCCTCAAGCCTGGCGGGAACCCGTTTGAACGAAGGGCTTCTGCGCAGCCGCTCCGGGGCGACGATCCTCGCCATCAAGCGCGGCGCAGAGGTCTGCCCCAATCCAGACCCGGTCTGGGCGCTGCACGAAGGGGATCTGGTGCTGACCCTGGGCTCGCCCGAACAGCTCAAGGCCGCGGCCCGGCTGTTCGAGCCCTCCTGATCAGCTCCAGCCGCCAGCTCTTGACAGCCGTGCCGAGCAGTGGTTAAATCCGCCCTGCAAATAAAGGGGAGTAGTTATCGGCCACCGACAAGGCCGACCCGGTTTCGTCACTACGGTCGCAAGACCCGGGGCCGGGGCAGATACCTGCCAACAAGACCTTTATCCAGGCAACCGTGCCGGGGTAAAGGTCTTTTGTTTTTGCCCCAGGCCTAACAGATAAGGGAGATTCCTTCATGAACACGCTGTGGATGTGGCTCGGCTTCAATCTATTCGTGCTGGTGCTGCTGGCCCTGGATCTCGGCATCCTGCACCGCAAGGAACAGACCGTGGGCATCCGCGAGGCGCTGCTGCTCAGCCTCGGCTATTTCGTCCTGGCGCTGCTGTTCGGCGCCGGGGTGTTTCACTTCCTCGGCCCCGCCGCCGGCTACGAATTTTTCACCGGCTACCTGATCGAGAAGAGCCTGAGCGTGGACAATATCTTTGTCTTCGTGCTGATCTTCAGCCACTTCGCCGTGCCCGCGCAGTATCAGCACCGGGTGCTCTTCTGGGGGATTCTCGGCGCGCTGGTCATGCGCGCCACCCTGATCGTGGTCGGCGCCGCGGTCATCCAGGCCTTCCACTGGGTGATCTATCTGTTCGGGGGCTTCCTGGTCTTCACCGGCATCAAGATGTTGATGACCATCAATCAGCAGCCCGACCTGGAGGGGAACCGCTTTAACCGCCTGATCCGCCGGTATTTCCGGGTCACCGAGGGGTATGTCGGCAACCGCTTCTTTCTCCGCCGCGACGGCGTGTGGTACCTGACGCCGCTGATGGTGGTGCTGATCCTGGTGGAAGTCACCGACCTGGTCTTCGCCCTCGACTCGATCCCGGCGATCTTCGCGATCACCACCGACCCGTTCATCGTCTACACCTCGAACGTGTTCGCCATCCTCGGCCTGCGCGCCCTGTACTTTGCCCTGGTCGGCATCATTCACCGCTTCCACTACCTCAAGTACGGGCTGTCGCTGGTGCTGGTGCTGGTCGGCACCAAGATGCTGGTCAACGCCGCATTCGATGCTAAAATCATCCCGACGGAAGTGGCCCTGCTGGGCACGGCCCTGCTGATCGGGGCCTCCATGCTGGTCTCCGTCATCAAGACCCGGCATCTCCCCAAGGAGTTGGCGGCTGCCGAAGCCATTCACGGCTGGGTGCCGGGGAGCCCGGCCAGAGCCGACTCCGGCACGGCCGGATCGTCCCGGCCTGACGGGACAACGCGACAAACACCTGACGAAAGGGCCCGGTAAATGGAAAGCATCTGGCTGGAACTCGTCATCATCGGCCTGCTGATCCTTGGCAACGGCTTCTTTGCGGGGGCCGAACTGGCCCTGGTCTCCGCCCGCCGCGGGCGGATGGCCCAGCTGGCCGCCGCGGGGGACCGGCGCGCCCACCTGGTGGAGCAGCTCCAGGCCGACCCGCACCGGTTTCTGGCCACGGTGCAGATCGGGGTCACCCTGGTCGGCACCATGGCCTCGGCGGTCGGCGGCGCCACCGCCGTGGAAGTTATCAAGCCGATTTTTCAGCAGGCGCCGCTGGCGGTTGTCCGCAATGCGGCGGAACCGCTTGCCCTGATCCTGGTGGTCGGCCTGATCGCCTACCTGTCGCTGATCGTCGGCGAACTGGTCCCCAAGGCCCTGGCCCTCGAATACACGGAGCGCATGGCCCTGCGGGTCGCCCGGCCGATCAATTTCTTCTCCCGGATCGGCGGGCTGCCGGTGGCGTTCCTGACCCTGTCGAGCAAGGCGGTCCTGGCCCTGCTCGGGGTCAAGAGCAAAGGCGAGCAGGCCTTCATCACCAAGGAGGAGATCCGTCACCTGGTGGCCGAGAGCCTGGAGAGCGGCGAGGTGACTGCCGAGGAGCATGAGTTCATCCACAACCTCTTCGAGTTTACCCAGACCCAGGTGCGCGAAGTCATGGTGCCGCGCCCGCGGATCGTCAGCCTCGACCTGGACCTTCCCCGGCAGACGATTATCGAGACGATCCTGAACAGCCAGTATTCGCGCTATCCGGTTTGCCGCGGCGACATCGAGAACGTGGTCGGCTTCATGCACGCCAAGGACCTGCTCGGGCAGGTCCTTGCCAACCCGAAGATGCCCCTCGACGGCCTGGTGCGACCGGCCGTCTTTGTCCCGGAAGCCAAGAAGATCGACGTCCTGCTTCGCGAGATGCAGCAACGCCGCCTGCATATTGCCCTGGTCGTCGATGAATACGGCGGCCTGAGCGGACTGGTCACCACCGAGGATCTGCTGGAGGAGCTGGTCGGGGAAATCGAGGACGAACACGACGACAGCGAAGGGCGGCGAATCAAGCGGCTGAGCGGGGGTGGCTTCCTGGTCGATGCCCTGCTCCCTCTCCACGATGCGGAGGGACTGCTCGGCGTCGAGTTTGACGAAAGTCTCCCCTGCGACACCCTGGCCGGGCTGGTGTTGCACCTGCTGGGGCGCTTCCCCGCGGCGGGGGAAGCGGTCGAGTGGCAAAGTTACCGGCTGACCTGCACCGAAGTCACACCCACGGCCATCGTGCGGGTGAAGATCGAGCGATGCGTTGAGGACCGGGGCGGGCCGGACGAACGGGAGTGACCCTGCCCAAGCCGGTCGCCTCGCCCGGCTTCAGCCGGTATTGCGCAAGCCGTTGGCAATCCCGTTGATGGTCGCCGCCAGGGCATAGTCGAGCTCCGGATGCTCCTCCCCCTGCCGACGCCGGCGCAGCAGCTCGATCTGCACCAGGTTCAACGGGTCGATGTACGGTTCGCGCAGGCGCAGCGAGCGGGCCAGGTCGGGGTTGGTTTGCAGCAGTTCCTGCTGGCCGGTCACGGCCAGCAGCATGCGCCGGGTTCGCTCGAATTCCTCGGTGACGACGGTCCAGACCCGCTCGCGCAGCCCGTCATCCTCGACCAGTTCGGCATACAGGCGGGCCAGCGGCAGGTCGACCTTGGCCAGGGCCATCTCGACGTTGCGCAACAGGTCGAAGAAGAACGGGAATTTCTTCATCATCTCCTGGAGCAGGGCCAGCCGGTCGCGGTCCCCGGCAAACTGTTCCAGGGCCGAGCCGACGCCGAACCAGGCGGGGAGGAGCAGGCGGCTCTGGATCCAGCCGAACATCCAGGGGATGGCGCGCAGGTCGTCGAGGCACCCGGTGGCGCGCCGCCGCGCCGGGCGCGAGCCGATGCGGGCCAGTTCCAGCTCGTTGACCGGGGTGGACTGGCTGAAATACTCCAGGACCTCGGGATTGTCAGCAATCCGCCCGCGGTAGCAGGCGTAGGCCTGGGCGGAGAGCTGATCGAGGGCCTCCTCCCAGGCCGGCGGCAGCGCCATGTCCACCAGTCCCGGGCGGGTCAGCGCCTCCAGGGCGGCGGCGGTCATCAGTTCGAGGTTGTGCATGGCCAGCGCCGGATCGGCGTACTTGAAACTGATCACTTCCCCCTGCTCGGTCAGTTTGAAGCGGCCGGTGAAGGCCGGCTGGGCGATCAGGGCCCGGTGGGTCGGGCCGCCGCCGCGGCCGACCGTGCCGCCGCGGCCATGAAAGAGGCGCAGGTCGACCCGGCACTCGGCGGCCACCTGGTGCAGGGCGCGATGGGCCTTGAACAGCTCCCAGGCGCTGGTCAGCATGCCGCCGTCCTTGTTGGAGTCGGAATATCCGAGCATCACTTCCTGCTGCCGTCCCCAGCTGTCGAGATAGGGCTGCCAGGCAGGATCCGACCAGAGTTCGCGGCAGACCGCCGGGGCGTTGCGCAGATCGCGAATCGACTCGAACAGCGGCACCGGCATCATCCCCGGGTCGCGGGGCGACGTACTCCCCCTGACCGGGATGCCGGCCAGTTCCATGAGCCAGGTCAGCTGCTGGATATCGCGGACTGTGGCCGCGCCGCTGATGATGTAGCTGCACAGGGCCTCCGCCGGGAACTGGCGCTTCAGCTCCGCCAGGGCGCGCAGGGTTTCGAGCAGCTCGCGCGTGGCCGCCGAGGGAGGCGTGCCCGGCGCGGCGCCGCCGGCCTGCAGGTCGGCGACCGCTGCCTGGTGAATGCGGGCGTGCTGGCGGATATCGAGGGTGTGCAGATGGAAACCGAAGGTCCGCACCTGGCGCTGCAGGGGGGTCAGCCATTGGTCGGCAAGTTCGGCCCCGCGGTTCTGGCGAAGGCTGATCCGCATCACTTCCAGGTCGGCGTGAAAGGTTGCGGTGTCCGGGTAGCCGTCGCTGCCGGGGGGATCGTGCTGCATGGCATTGAGCCGATGCAGGATGAAGCCGCAGAAGCGCCGGTAGACTTCGCACTCCGGGAGGTGGGCGAGGGCGTCCGCCGCGTCCGGGAACTGTTCGCTGTAGCGGCGCAGGGCGGCCTGCAGCGTCGGTGACGGCGGGATGCGGCAGGCGGAGACGGTCAGGATCCGGCGCAGCTCATCGAGCTGAAGGTGGTAGTGGGCAAGGATGACCTTGCGCGCCTCTAAAAGGGCCAGGCGCGTGCAGGCCGCCGTGACGAAGGGGTTGCCGTCCCGGTCGCCGCCGGTCCAGGAACCGAAGCGTACCACCGTGGGCAGCTCGTGGCGATCGAGGGCGACGTCGAAGACCTCCCGCCAGGCGTCGGCCAGTTCCCGGTAAAAGCTGTCCAGCGGGGCGACCAGTGCGCCCGGATAGTGGTCCAGGCCGGTAACGATTTCGTCACGGACCGACGGCTGGTTGCGGCGGACTTCGTCACTCTGCCAGATCCCGGTGATTTCCGCCTGGATCGACTGCTCCAGCCGGGCCGCGGCCGGTTCGGCGAGAGGCAGCCGGTCGAGCTCCTCCAGCCAGCCGGCGATGCGCTGGCGCTTGAAGCGCATCACCCGGCGGGCCACCTCGGTGGGGTGGGCGGTGAACACCGGCATGACTTCGACACGGCGCAAGGCCTGCAGGGCCTGGGCACTGTCGAGGCCGGCACGGCGCATGCGTTCCAGGGTGGCGCGCAGCGAGCCGGCCTTGGCGTGCCTGCCGGCCGGCAGGCGCTGCGCGCGTTGCCGGCGTTTGCGGTGGTTGCTTTCGGCCAGGTTGGTGAGCTCGAAGAAGGTGGCGAAGGCCTTGACCACCAGGTAGGTTTCGTTCAGCGGCAGCCTGGCGATCAGGGTGCGGGCCTCGTTGAGCAGCGCCATGGCCTGGTCGGACTGGCCGGCGGCCAGCTGCTCGCGGTGGCGGATCGCCAGGCGCCGCAAAGCCTCCTCGGTGGCATACAGTTCCTGGCCGCACTGGCTGCGCAGGACCCGGCCGAGCAGTCGGCCGAGATTGCGCACGTCGCGGCGCAGCGGCAGGTCGCGGGCCGCCTGGTCGTTGCCGACCAGTTCGGCGAGGCGGATCGCCTGGTCCTCCGGAAACCACAGGAGCTGCTCGCTCGGCGGCAGGGCCACGTCACATCTCCACGAAATAGTTCTCGCAGGCCCGGTCGAGAGCTTCGCGGGTCATTTCCGGAGGCTGACAGGCGTAGCGGGAGTAGTCGAGGATATGTTCGACCAGGTCGCGCGGATGGCAGGCGTTCAGCGACAGGCCGAGGCGGCGGTACCAGTGCTCGATGAGGTAGTCGCAGACCTTGTCGTCGTAGTGGATGCCGTTCATCTTGCAGACCCGCTGGAAGATCTTGCGGAAGTCCGCGTCGCAGGGGTGGTCGACCTTGAACTTGTAGCGGATGCGGCGCAGGAAGGCTTCGTCGACCAGGGTGCGCGGCTCGAGGTTGGTGGCAAAGATCACCAGCTGGTCGAAGGGGATCTCGAACTTCATGCCGGTGTGCAGCGAGAGGAAATCGATCTGCCGGTCCAGATTGACGATCCAGCGGTTGAGCAGCTGCTGCGGGCTGATCTGCTGGCGCCCGAAGTCGTCGACGATGAACAGCCCGTTGTTCGCCTTCATCTGCAGGGGGGCTTCGTAGAACTTGGCGATGGTGTTGAACTCGAGGTCGAGCATGCGCAGGGTCAGCTCGCCGCCGGTGATGATGACCGGCCGGTGGATCCTGACCCAGCGGCGGTCACGCTCCTCCCCGGTCTCGAGGTTCTGCTCCGCCGACAGCGCCAGATCGTTGGCCGGGGTGTGGTTCACCGGATCGAAGACCCCGATGATCTGGCCGCCGACCAGAATGGTGTAGGGAACGTAGATGGTTTCCGGCAGGGCGTTGCCGATGGCTTCGGCGATGGTGGTTTTGCCGTTGCCGGCCGGGCCGTAGATGAAGATCGGCGCGCCGGAGCTGATCGCCGGGCCGAGGCGGCGGATCATCGTGTCGCTGATGACGATGTCGGCGAAAGCCGCTTGAGTTGCCGCCTCATCGATGAAGATATTGCGGATCGACTGGTTTTCGACCATGTCGCGATAGGCTTCGAGCGTCACCGGCGCCGGGCCGGCATAACGGCAGATCTCCAGCAGTTCCCCGGCCCGCACTTTGCCGGTTTCGGTGATCACGAAGCGGAACGACGATTTGACAAACTGGGCGGCGCTGCGCACCTCGACCAGCTTTTCGCGGCGCAGCAGCTCGATCGGTTCGTCCAGCAGGCCGACCGGCAGGCCGAGCCGGTCGGCCAGGTCGGCCAGCCGGAACTCCCCCAGGTGGAGGATGTGCTTGAGTGCCAGGTCGCTGACGAATTCCAGGGTCAGCCCGGTCTCCGCCAGGCTGTCCGGCGCCGGCGGCGTGCGCTGGAAAAAGGTGCCGAGCTGGTCCTCGGACAGATAGCCGAGGGCCACCAGATTCTGCCCGAGACGGCCGCCGTGCAGGCGTTGGCGACCGAGTGCCTCGCGCAATTGCTGCTTGGTAACGACCTGCTCTTCCAGCATCTTCTCGCCGAGGAGTTTGCTCATCATAGGGTTGTCCGCTCCGTGATCAAAAATGGATTATTCCTCTAGCCCCAGTTCGGGGAACATGCGCTTGGTGAAATTCTTGGCGCGCCCGGAGGGGGCGATCATGCCGTAGGCCATCGCCTCGCGCAGTTCAGCCTCGGTGGCTCCCGCCTGCTTCGCGACCGCGAAGTGCTTGATCAGTCAGTCGGGGCAGCCGACCGCCACGGCGCAGCCGACCCGGATCAGTTCCCGGGTCTTGGTGTCGAGTACCTCTTCGTAGGTGTAATCGAGAAATTTGCTCCGGCTCTTCATGGGTCGCCTCCCTGGCTGAAATAACCGAATGACAATGTTTGTCAGCGATTATAGCAATTTGACGACAATCTGCACACTTGTATGTCAGTCCGGCTGCCGGAATGTTTCCGGGGACTCTCCCCAGGTGGTGTAAGGGTGCCGGGCCAGCCAGGCGTTATAGTAGCGGCGATCGCCGGTCACCTCGGCGCCGACCCACGGCGGCAGCGGGACCGGCTGGTCGATCCGCTCCAGTTCGACCTCTGCAAGGAACAGGCCGGCATTGGCACCGAGGAACTCGTCGATCTCCCAGGTCAACCCGGCGAACGGGACAAGATAGCGGTATTTCTCCACCAGCGGGCGCAGGCACAGGCTGTCGAGCAGTTCCGCGGCCTCCCCCGGCGGGATCGGGTATTCGAACTCGGCGCGAGCGATGCCGTCGCCGGCGCCCTTGATGGCCAGGATCGCCGTGTCACCGCTCAGGCGTACCCGTACCGTGCGTTCCGGATCGGTGCACAGATAGCCCTGGCGGTAGCGGATGCCGGCGCTGCAGTCGCGCCA
>JBFYXI010000287.1:0-3275 GCA_041310635.1 Desulfuromonadaceae bacterium
AGACTTTGGCGGCGGCGAGATCCCGCCCCGCCAGCGCCTTGTAATATTCGAGCTGGTGCTGCTCCTTGAGGCTGGCCCATTTGAGCCGCTCGAGGGCCAGATCCTTGTCGTTGAGGCGGGCCATCGGCTGCCCGGCGCGAACGATATCGCCGGCCCGCACCAGGGCCTCCTCGACATAGCCGTCGAAGGGGACGGTGATGGCGCGCTGCACCTCCCCTTCGAGGACGGTCTTGGCCGTCACCCGGTAATCGCCCTTGGCAAAGGCGAAGAACACGGCGAGCGCCGCCAGGGTGAGGGCCGCCACCTTGGCCGCAGCGTGCCCCGGCTCCCACAGCTTGTGCAGCTGCGCGTTCCAGCTGTCGCGCAGCCGGGTCGGCAGGCTGCGGTCATTGCGGCGCTTCTCCTCGAGGATCGGCCCGAGCAGGGCGGCGACCGCCTGGCAGAGTTCGAGCTCGCGGAGCTCGAAGGGGGGGCCGCCCCCCCGTTCGAAGGTCAGCGCCCCGTAATGGCTGCCGCCGGGGGCGAAGAGGGGGATGGTGAGGATCGCCGCGGACTTGTGCTGCACGGCCAATTCGGCGTGGGCCCGGATGATCGTTCCGGAGCTGATCTCCGTGGCGGGATAGAGTACCGGGCGGCCCTGATCACAGCATTCGTCCATGACCCGGCCGATCGCCTGCAGCAGGTTGAGCTGTCCGCCGAACTGGGCGCTGTGCGAGAGTGCCGCCACCTCGATGAACTCCTGCTTCCTGAAGCCGATGCTGACGCGGTCGCAGGCCAGGCGGGTGGCCAGTTCGGTGACACAGGCCATGGCCGCGCCCTGGGCGTGCCGCTCCTGCAGGGCCCGGGCGGCCAGATCGAGGGTGGTAGTCAGCTGTTCCTGGGCATGCTCGACCGGGCCGGCCTGCTTGCGCAGGATGCGGTTTTCCAGCCAGGCCGCCCCCCACTGCAGCTGGCGCATGACCGACTGCAGTCCCTCCGGTTTGCGGTGGGCGATATCGAGGGCGACCACGCCCTGAAGACGGTTGTCGACCTTGACGGGGTAGCCGAGATGGAAACGGTCGGGGATGGCCTCGGGAAGGTCGGCCTGGAAACGGACAACCACACCCTTGCGCTCGCGGAGAACCCGCTGCACGACATTGTCGAAGAGTTGCGGCGTGGGGAGCTGTTCCGGCCAGGAGGCTAGCGGGAGGAAGGGGCCGGCGTCCGCCGGCCCCATCATGACTGCGCCCTGGTGCACCTCATCAATCAGCCGGCACTGCAGCCGCAACCAGCTCAGGCAGAACTCCCGGTCCGTCTCGGCATCGGCCAGTAGCTGCCAGAGGGCAGGCTCGAGATCGGTGATCGAGCCGGTCTGTGCTGGTGCGACTCCCCTTCCGTCCTGGTGGGGCGGGGTGTCAGGCATGGGAGCTCAGTCGTTCATGCTGCTCGCGACTGAGGCCCTAACCTTTTTCGATCGAAGCCGGCACCGGACCGGCCTCGATGGCCAGCGTGCCGAAGCGCTGCTCGTACTGGGCGACCACGTTGCTGAGCAGCATCAGCAGGCGTTTGGCAGCATAGGGGTTGAGGATGATGCGGTCGCTGAGTTCCACCGTCAGCTCCTTCTGCCCGGCATTCCACCCCTGGTTGGTGCCGAACAGCAGCGCCACTTCTTCGCGGGTGCTCGTCACGTTGCAGACGTTGGCGTAGGTCGTCTTCAGCTTGGTATCGTCCCACTTGATCTTGGGGAGGGTTCCCGCCGCTTTTTCGTCCACTGCCTTAGCCATTGCACATCCTCCTTCGCATGATGGTTAATTTCAACGGCGAAACATTAGCAAAAGAATAACGGATATTTGCATCATTGCAAGGGTTGGCAGGAAAAAACCAAACCGGGGAAACCAGTTAAAAGCCGAAAAAATTCTGACGGCACGGCCAATGCGCAAAACCACAAAAATACCGCCGGCCTGCCGGAGGGGGGCCCCCGGCAGGCCGCTTGCTGGACCTGATTGGTTATGACGATAACCGACCGGACGGGTGCGAGGACTCTCCCGGGCGTCGCTCAGCCCGTGCTCACACCTCGATCAGCCAGAACGGATCCTCCTCGTAGTGCCGGTCGGTGAGGGTCGACAGCCCTTTTGCCGCCCGGTCGCTGGCCAGGTCAGTCAGGACACCCTGCAGCAGATCGCGGAACACCCCCTGACCTTCGTCGAACACCAGGGTTTCCCTAGCCGCCATGGAGATGGTCTTGCCCGGGGCGGCAACCGCCGCGGCTTCCTGCGGCAGACGCGGGGCTTCCGGCTCGAGGCCGTCGTCTATGGCCGACAGCGAGGCAGTGTCAGCGAAGCCAAACTGCTGCTCCCTGTTCTGGGTCAACGCCGTCAGCAGGTCCATGTGACCGGCCGCCGGGTCACTGCCAAGACCCTCGCTCTGGCGCAGGAGTTCGGCGTTGCCCAGCAGTGCGTCGCCGAAGAACCAGCGGTGCCCCGCCTCGCCACCGCTGAAGCGGAGGGCATTGGCTTCCGCCTGGGCACGGAGCAGGCCGTCCAGGCCCGGCTCGTCAAGGTCGTTCCCGGCGCGCGCTGCCATGGCTATCGCCAGGCCCGGGGCGGTTATGGTTGCAGCTTGCTGCGGCAGGATGCGGGTGCCCGCCGCCAGATCGCCATCCATCACCGACCACATGGCCGCGTGGTCGAAGTCGAGCAGGTGCCCCATCTCGTGGGCCAGCACGGTCAGCAGGTCCATGTGGCCGGCGGCCGGGCTCCTGCCGGTCGCCAGATAGGTGTCATGCCCCACCCCCTGCCCCTGCCCACCCTGGCGCAGGAATTCGACGCTGTCCTCCGGGGTGCCGTCGATGAACCAGCCGTAGCCGGCGGCATCCAGATCGACCTGAATGGTGTTGGCAACGGTCTGACCGAGGAGCAGCCCGGCAAGGTCCGCCGCTT
This sequence comes from Desulfuromonadaceae bacterium, assembly GCA_041310635.1. Taxonomy (GTDB): domain Bacteria; phylum Desulfobacterota; class Desulfuromonadia; order Desulfuromonadales; family BM103; genus VAUL01. The sequence goes on from JBFYXI010000287.1 coordinate 2,919, forward strand.
CGACGTTGATCCCGTCGAGCGCCGCCACGGCCTCCGCGCCGAGGAAGCTGCTCCAGTAGTTCCTGGCCGCGGCCGCCACGTCGGCCAGGGCCACCTCGGTCAACGCATCGCCCGGTTCCGCATCGGCCGGAGCAGCGGATGCTGCCATCAGCGCCGCCGCCGGCACGGTCTGTGCGAATGCCGGGTCGTCGGTATTGATTGTGAAGGAGTTGAAGGAAGCCTTTCCGTCCTTGGCCAGCAGGCCGAAGCCGCCGTCGGTCACCACCGCGTTGTACACGTGGCTGAGGGCGGCGGCGCCGTTGACCAGCACGCTGACCGTAGTCCCTTTCAGGGTCAGCGACAGGGTCACGTCGCCGG
>JBFYXI010000066.1:0-4051 GCA_041310635.1 Desulfuromonadaceae bacterium
CTTCACGGCCACGCTCGATGAGTTCGCGGGCGATGGCCGCCGGGGTATGCTGCTCGTCGGTCAGCACGGCCGCCTTGTCGTTGGCAACGACGCGGTCGACCGCTTCCTTGAGGCCGCGCCCGTGCGTGGACACGAATACTGCGTCGTCCCATGGCTCGCGAATCTTGGCGAAGGCGTACTGTACCGAACTGACGTTGGGTAGGAACTCGAAATCACCTTCCGGCAGATTGCGCAGCAGGTGGCGGCCGATGCCAAAAAAGAGCGGGTCGCCGGAAGCCAGCACCACCGCACGCCCGGCATGTCCGGTCAACCGCGCGACCACGGTGCCGAGATTGTTGCCGATCACCAGCTTTTCCCCGGAGAAATCGGGAAAAAGCGCCAACTGGCGCTCACCGCCGATCAGCAGGTCGGCCTGCTGGATCAGTTCCAGCGCCCGGCGGCCGAATTCCTCATGTCCCTTGACTCCAGCGCCGATCACGTAAATCTTGCTCATGGTTTCCTCACTTCGAACAGATTGCCGAAAGCCGCAGCGGGTTCGCCGGGACAGCCCGCCAGCAACACCCTCCAGCGGAGGCCGGGGCCCGTTCCTGCAATTGCTCGACCGCCCGTGTCGCCAGCAGAGCCTCCAACGGGTGGCGCACCCTCGGCTCAAGGGGTAACTGACCAACCGTGTGCGCCCACTCTAGCCGCTCCACGAGCACAGCGTCAAGGCCGGCAGCACAGACCCTGCCGCTCGGCAAGGCGGGTCCCGGCCTGGGGGGGGATCCGTGCCCCAGGGACAGGATCGCAGTGGTCACCGGCGTCACCCGTTCAAAAAGTCAAATTGCCTGGATGAGTATATAGGGAGCGACGATCAGCATCCGGAATGGCTTCTCCAGCTCCCTTTCCCAGTGCGTCAGCTCCTCCTGTTCAGGCTTGCGCACCTTGCCGGCAGAGATCCAGGCGGCTACGTCCCGGGCTCGGTCGCTGGCGACGCACCAGGCGACCGCCACCAGATCCAGCTCCGGCGCCACCAAAATCACGTTGCCCCGCTGCAGATGGGTGCGCAGTGCCCGCCAATCGACGGGAACCTGTTCCTCCGCCAACTTATTGCGAAGGTCGCCCATCAGCTCCCCTCGATACCTGCGACGGTCGCCAGCCAACAGCGCGAGCTCATGGCGTCAGCACGACCCGCCGCCAGCCGCGGACCGAGTTGATCAACCAGAGACGAGGCGCGGCAAGCAGCTCCGGGCGGCTGATGCTCCCCTCGACCACGATGCCGCGCGCCAGCAGCTCCTGGCGCAACGTTCCCGGCAGCAGCCCGCAGTGGACAGCGGGTGTCACCAGTCGACCGTCTCGTTCGACCACCAGGTTATGCTTGGTTCCTTCGGTCACCTCGCCGCGCTCGTTGCAGAACAGCACGTCGACACAACCCGGGTATTGTTCCAATACCCCGTCGTACCAGGGGCGCCAGGTGGTCTTGTGATAGAGCAGCGGCTCACGCGCGTCGATGACCACGGCGGACAGCGCCACCCGGGCCGGAGCGGCGGAATGGCTCCGAGGCGGCAATGGCGCAGAGTTGACGCTGACGCTCCCGTCGGCCGTCAACAGCAGCCGCACCTTGTGGCGGCCGGCTGGTTGCGGGGCCGCTGCCTGCAGGTGCCACGCCACCACCTCTATCGGGCAGGCAAAACCAAGTCCAGCCGCCGAGGTGGCCAGACGCTGCAGGTGCCGCTCCAGCAGCAGATAGCCGCGACCCTTTTCCCAGAGCAAGGTCTCGACGAGTTGCAGCGCCTCGGCAGAGCGTGACAGAAAAACTGTTTTGTCGAGGCATTCCTGGTATTCGGCAGCGGCAGTGGCATCCGCCGTCACCCCGCTGCCGACGCCGAGCTCACCCGCGCCCCGGGCCAAATCGAGGACGGCAGTGCGGATCGCCACGCTGAACACCGCCTCGTCCCCTGGCGAAACGAAACCGATCGCCCCGCAGTAGAGGCCGCGCGGCCCCTCTTCCAAATCGCGGATGATCGCCATGCTGCGCTGCTTCGGCGCCCCGGTCACCGATCCGCAAGGGAACAGGCTGCCAAAGATGGCGGCCAAGCCGGCATCGTGGCGCAGCCGGGCAGACACCGTCGAAGTCATCTGGTGCAGGGTCGGATAGCTTTCCACCGCGAACAGGGTGGGTACGTCCACCGAACCGGTGACGGCGACCCGGCCAAGGTCGTTGCGCACCAGATCGACGATCATCAGGTTTTCGGCGCGTTCCTTGGGGGAGGCCGCCAGTTGCTCGCGACGCCGTCGGTCGTCGCCGGCGTCGCGGCCGCGCGGCGCGGTGCCCTTCATCGGCCGCATGACGATATCGCCGCCGCGCCTGGCGAAGAACAGTTCCGGCGAGGCCGAGGCAATGGCGAAGTCGCCGAGATCCAGATAGGCGCAGAAGGCCGCCGGCTGCGCGGCACACAGCTGCCGGTAGAGGGCAAACGGCTCACCGGCAAAGCGGAAGTGCTGGCGAAAGGTCAGGTTGACCTGATAACTGTCGCCGGCGGCAAGGTACTCCTTGATCGATCGGAACGCTGCGGAGTAGATATCCACGTCCCAGGAGGGCTGCGGCGCCAGCAACCGGCAGACACCGGCCACACCGGTGGTGCCCGCCGTGACCTCCAGTCGCCCGGCAAAGATGCCGAACCAGGCCAGCGGCAGCGCCCCCCGGGGACGGACCGGCAAGGCCGGGTCGAGTCCGGCGGCGGCCTCATAGCTCAGGAACCCAACCGCATGCCGGCCCGCAGCCACCTCCTGCTCCACCGCCGCCAGCAGCGGCAACACCTCGTCCGGCTGAGCCGCCACCATCACCCGTTGCAGCCCTTCGAAGCGAAATGAGCGCCCGTCACGGCCGGGGACAAAGGCTTCGAACAGGGCGGTTGGCCGTACGTTCATCGCCCGCGGTCCCACCGCTACCGGCAACCGGCGACGGCAGACACCGCCACCTGGCCGACCAGCCGGGCGCGAGCCGTGACGATCAGCGGGCGCACAACCACTCCGGAAGGTGGTCGGCATTCACCAGGCGCACGGTGCGATAGCCGTCGGCGAAGTAGTCGATCACATTCAGGCAGGCATAGTCCTGCTCCACACAGAAGACCCTGTCGAGCGGGGCGCCAAGCGCATCGAGCAGGATGATGCGGTTGACACCGCCATGGGCGACCAGCGCCACGTTCTCCCGCGGATGGGCAGCCAGCAGCCCGGCCAGTTCGACCCGCACCCGCCGTGCGGTATCGAGAAAGCTGTCGCCGCCGGGGATCCGGTAGTGGACGATATCGTCGAGGCGTGCCTGCCATTCCACCGGGTAGAGGCGGCGCAATTCGTCCCATGACAGCCCTTCCCAGTCGCCGGCGTGCAGTTCGCGCAGCCCTTCGCGGAACGCCACTTGCAGCCCGCGGCTTGCCGCCAGGCGCTCGGCACCGTAACGGCAGCGGTCGAGGTCGCTGCTCCAGACCGCATCGAGCGGAACCCCGGCCAGTCGCGCGGCCACCATATCGAGTTGCTGCCGACCCCGTGGGGTCAGCGGCACATTCTTCTGGCCGTTGTAGCGCTTGTCTTCAAACCCTTCAACTTGACCGTGGCGGATCAGAAACAGGCGCGTGCGTTCCATCGCTTCAACCTATAGAGGGATTGAGTGCCCATTATGCTTCCTCAACGGCAGCCGCTATCCGTGACCAGACCTCCGCGATCCCCTCACGGGTCACCGCGGAAAACGGAGTAAACAGTTCCCGCTCCAGTCCGGTGGCCCGGGCAATGGCGGTGAGCTGGCGCGCCAGTTCGTTGCGGCTGAGCTTGTCGACCTTGGTCACCACCGGAATGGTCGGCCGCTCCGTCTCTTCCAGCCAGTCGAGAAAACGCAGATCTTCATCGCTGGGTTCGCGGCGCACGTCGAGTAGCCAGACCACCGCCCGGAGGTTGGCCCGCCCGGCCAGGTAGTCGCGGATCATCGGCTGCCAGCGCTCGCGCACCGCCCGGGGTGCCTTGGCGAAGCCGTAGCCGGGCAGATCGACGAAATGCAGCTTCTCGTTGATCGCAAAAA
>JBFYXI010000016.1:0-4958 GCA_041310635.1 Desulfuromonadaceae bacterium
GTGTGCTCTTCCGATCTGCGGGTGACGATCTGATCGGGCACGATCTCGATCACCCGCACCCGTCGGCCGGTTGCCGGAATGGCAAAATCGAGGGCCTCGGCGGGCACCCGCATGGTAAAAGGCGCTCCGATCGAGGGGGGCGGTTCGAGATCGTCGACCACGCGACCGTCGACGGCCACGAGGCGGCCGCGGCTGAAGACCCGATCGACCTTCAGCGCGTGCAGGTCGTCGATCACCAAAAGGTCGGCCCGGCGTCCCGGGGCCACCGCGCCCAAGTGCCGGAGACCGAAGAATTCGGCCGGGTTGAGCGTCGCCATCTGCACGGCGACGACCGGATCCAGGCCCCGACCGACGGCGCTGCGGACGATGAAATCGATGTGTCCCTCGGTCAGCAGGTCGTGGGCGTTCCGGTCGTCGGTGCACCACATCATGCGGCGGCAGGTGCGCGGATTGATCAGCGGCAGCAAGGCCGCCAGGTTTTTGGCCGCCGTGCCCTCACGCACCATGATGTGCATGCCGGCGCGCAATTTCTCGCGCGCTTCCGGCAGCGTCGTGCATTCATGGTCGCTGGCGATGCCGGCGGCGACATAGGCATTCAAGTCGGCGCCCGTGAGCCCCGGGGCGTGACCGTCGACCGTTTTGCGCGCGCCGCCGGCCAGGGCGAGCTTGCGCATGACCTCGGGATCGCCGCGCAGCACGCCGGGGTAGTTCATCATTTCCGCCAGCCCCAGGATGCGGTCTGCGCCCATGAAGGGCCGCAGGTCCTCGGCCGTCAGCCGGGCCCCCGCGGTTTCCATGTCGGTGGCCGGCACGCAGGCGGGGAGCATGAAAAAGACGTTGACCGGTTGGCCCTCGCCGGCGGCGAGCATGTAGCGGATCCCGGCGCCCCCCAGTACGTTGGCGATCTCGTGCGGATCGGCGATCACGGTCGTGGTGCCGCGAGCCACCACCGCCCGGGCGAATTCCGTGATTCCGGTCATGGCACTTTCGATGTGGACGTGGGCGTCGATGAACCCCGGGGTCACGTAGCGATGGTCGAGTTCAACGGTTTGCCGTGCGCGGTAGGGGCCGATGCCGACGATGGTCCCGTTTTTGACGGCGATGTCGCCCGGTACGATCTCGCCTGAAAAAACATCGACGATGCGGCCGCCTTTCAGCAGCAGATCGGCCGGCGTTTCGCCGCGGGCGCAGCGGATAATCTCGGCGTCACTCATGGGTGGTTGTTCTCCGTAGCGATGGCGGCCGCGAGGGCGTTGACGCGCGCGATGATCCGTTCCACATCGAGGTGCAGCGGCTGCCTGTCGCGCACCACCAGGCGCCCGTCGACGACGACCGCGGTGACGTCGCTGCCCCTGGCGGCATAGACCGCGTGCGAGACCGGGTGGTACATGGGCACCAGGTGCGGCTGCCGGGTGTCGATGACGATCAGGTCGGCTTTCTTGCCGGCCTCGAGCGAACCGATCTCGTTTTCCAGGCCGAGGGCGCGCGCACCGCCGCGCGTGGCCAGGGTGAGCACGGTGCGTGCGTCGGCCGCCGTGGGCTTAAGCTCGCGCACCTTGTGCAGTTTGGCGGTGATGTCCATGGTCTGGAACAGGTCGAGGGTGTTGTTGCTGGCGCAGCCGTCCGTGCCGAGGCCGACGGGGACGCCGGCGGCCAGAAGAGCGCTGAGCGGGGCGATGCCGGCACCCAGCTGCATATTGCTTTCGGGACAGTGGGCAACGGCCGCTTTCCGGTCGGCCACGCGCGCCAGGTCGTCTGCGTCGATCCACACCGCGTGCACCAGCAGGGTCGCCGCATCGAGCACGCCCAAGCGGTCCAGGTAGCCGACGGGCGTGGTGCCGTGACGCGCGCGGATTTGTTCGCATTCGGAGCGGGTTTCGGCCACGTGGATCTGAAAGAGCAGGCCGTGCTTCTCGGCCAGTTTCTTGGCCGCCTTCAGCGTCTCGGCCGAACAACTGTAAGGGGAATGGCAGAAGACCGACGGCCGTATCCGCGCAACCCGGTCGGTCCAGCGTTCGGCGAAACGGCCGGCGGCAGCGATGTTGTGCTGCGGGCCGGGAACGCCCGGGGCCGCAAAGTCGATCACGCCCTGTCCCAAAACGGCGCGCAGACCACAGGCGGCGACCGCTTCGGCCACCGCGTCTTCAAAAAAATACCCGTCGCAGCAGGTCGTGGTTCCCGAGAGCAGCATCTCCGCGCAGGCCAGCTCGGTGGCGGCCTTGACGCTGGCGGGTGTCAGGTGGGCGGCCTCGGCCGGAAAGATACGCTCCTCGAGCCACTGCCGCAGGGGCAGATCGTCGGCCAGTCCGCGGAAAAGGACCATGGGCAGGTGGGTGTGGGCGTTGACGAGCCCCGGCAGGATGAGCCCGCCGTCGGCATCGATGACCGTCCGTGCGGCGGGAAGAGCTTCGGCGTCTGACGGCGGCCCCACGCGGACAATCCGGTCGGCTTCGGTGCAGATCACCCCGTTTGCGATGATCTCGAACCGATCGTTGACGGTGACGATGGTGCCGTTGTGGACGAGGATGTCGTGGCGCATGGGGCGGCTGCGATCCGAGATGAGTTGTTTTCGATGAGAAATCCGTCACGATTGTAGGTGAGGCGCTACAGGTTGTCAAACCCGCCGTTTCCCGGCGGCCGTCCGCGGGCGGATCCGGGCGGCGAAGCGCGCGACGTCCGCCATTACCCGGTGCTCGTCGAGACTGAGCAGGCGGCCGTTCTCCATTACCACGCGGCCGTTGATGACCACCGTGTCGACGTCGCTGCCGCGGACCGCGTAGACCAGGTGCGAGACCGGATTGTACATCGGCGTCAGATGGGGGCTGGCGGTGTCGACGACGATCAGGTCGGCGGCCTTGCCGGCTTCGAGGGATCCGGTCAGCTCCTCGAGCCCCAGGGCGCGGGCGCCGGCGATGGTGCCCATCTTCAAGACGGTGGCGGCGTTTAGGACCGTGGGGTCGAGCCGGCTGACCTTGTGCAGCTTGGCGGCCGTGTCCATTTCCAGGAAAAGGTCCAGGTTGTTGTTGCTGGCGCAGCCGTCCGTGCCGATCGACACGCAGACCCCGGTCCGCAGCAGGTCGGGTACCGGTGCGATCCCGGAGGCGAGCTTCATGTTGCTCTCGGGATTGTGAACGACCTTGACGTCGTAGCGTTTCAGGAGGGCGATGTCCTCTGCGTTCAGGACCACGCAGTGACAGGCCAGCAGGTTGGGGCCGAGAACGCCCAACTCGGCCAGCCAGGCGACCGGCGTCCGGCCATGGGCCTTGCGGAGCCGCTCGACTTCGCTGCGGGTTTCCGACAGGTGGGTGACCAGCGGCAGCCCGTGTTCGCGGGCCAGGGCCGCGGCGCGCCGCAGCAGCCCGGCGGCGCACAGGTAAGGGGAGTGGGGTTCGACGGCCACGGTGATCAGCGGATCGTGCCGCCAGGCGGCGATCATGCGCTCGACATAGGCAAACCCGTTTTCGATCGGGCCGTAATTGGGGGAGGGAAAATCGTAGAGCACCTCGCCCACGACCGCGCGCATGCCGGCGGCACTGGCGGCGCGCGCGACCGCGTCTTCGAAAAGATACATGTCACAGAAACAGGTGGTGCCCGAACGAATCATTTCGGCGCAGGCCAGCAGCGCGCCGTGGTAGACCGTTTCTTCGTCGAGCTGGGCCTCGGCCGGAAAAATATGATCGTCGAGCCAGCTCATCAGGGGCAGGTCGTCGGCCAGGCCTCTGAAGCAGGTCATGGCGGCGTGCGTGTGGGCGTTGATCAGGCCGGGCATGATGATGCCGCCGCCGGCGTCGATGCGGCGCCCGGCCGACCAGCCGGCAAAGTCCGCGGCCGGGCCGAGCGCCAGGATCCGTTCGCCGGTCACGGCCACGGCCCCGCCATCGATCCGCGTGCCGGCGGCATCCATGGTCAGCACGATGCCGTTTGAGATCAACAGGTCAGCCGACCGGGGGATCGACATCGATCTGCTCCACCACGGCGTGCACCAGGGCCGCCACCTGCGGGGCGGCCGCGCGGGCCACCGCGATGATCTCCTCCACGGTGGCCGGCAGCGGTGCGTCCGGATCGCTGATGTTGGTGATGGTCGACAGTCCCAGAACCCGCATGCCGGCGTGTTTGGCGGCAATGACCTCCTGAACGGTCGAAAACCCGACGGCGTCCGCACCGATGGCCCTGAGAAAACGGACCTCGGCCGGGGTTTCCAGCGACGGCCCCAGCAGGCCGGCGTAGACACCGACCTGAAGACGGATCTGCGCCTTGCGGGCGCCATCGGCGGCCAGTTGCCGCAGGTGCGGGTCGTAGGTCCGGGTCATGTCGGGAAAGCGCACGCCCCAGCGCGCCTCGTTGGGTCCGACCAACGGGTTGGCGCCGGTCAGGTTGATGTGGTCGCTGATGCACATGAGGTCGCCGGCTTGAAACTGCGGATTCAAGCCTCCGGCGGCGTTGGTCAGGATCAGGTAGTCGACGCCGAGCTGCCGCATCACCCGCACCGGGAAGGTGACCGCCTGCGGCGCGTAGCCCTCGTAGAGATGAAAACGGCCCTGCATGATCATCACCGGCCGGCCGGCAATCGCGCCGAAAAGCAGGCGCCCCGGGTGATCGGCGACCGTCGCGGCCGGAAAGTGGGGCAGATCGCCGAAGGCAAAGGCGGTCGTGACCGGGATCGACGCGGTGATCTCCGCCAGACCCGTGCCGGTGAAAAGGCCGACCAGCGGGGCGCGCTCCAGGCGGGCCCGCAGGAAGTCCGTCGTTTCCGTCACCGCGCGTCTGTCATGCGTCATGATCAATTTCTGCGTGAAAACTCGATCTTTAAACGGTTTTGTAAAGGATACGTTGGCAACCAGTTAAAATTATTATCTTATTAATTCTGTCAGGCATGGCGGGGACCCGCGCATTCCGGGCGTCAGGGCGGCCGGGAAACCACGGGCCGGCGCCGGAATCGGAGAGCCGGCGGAAGACCA
>JBFYXI010000069.1:0-16606 GCA_041310635.1 Desulfuromonadaceae bacterium
AGGGCGTCGGGCCGTTCCTTTTCGATGATTTTCGTCAGGGCCTGCACCGTCAGCGGCTCGATGTTGGTGGCGTCCGCCATGCCGGGGTCGGTCATGATGGTGGCCGGGTTGGAGTTGACCAGCACGATCTGGTAGCCGAGCTTGCGCAGCGCCTTGCAGGCCTGGGTGCCGGAGTAATCGAACTCGCAGGCCTGGCCGATGATGATCGGCCCGGAGCCGATGATCAGAACCTTCTTGATGTCGTCCCGTCGGGGCATGGTCACTCCTGTTCAGGCCGCCAGACTGAACAATGTTTAGGCAGGTGGCGGTCGGAAATGAATAGTTATTGGGCGGAATATGACAAAGTTTTCATCATCACGCAAGCCGATTTAACGACGCTCCCCAGCGAGCGGCAAAAGAGCCCGACGCGCCCCTGGAAAGTGCTCACTAAATGAATAAAAACAGCATTTTGCAAAAAAAATAAAAAACATAAAAATTTTTTAACTTTTTTGCTTGACGTGAGAACCTGCCAATGATATTTATTAATCAACATTAACGATACGCGGTCATCACAGACCGACAAGGAGGATGCCATGAAAACCCAATCGAGACTGATGGACGTCGTCAAGAGCAACTACCTGGTTCTGATCCTCGCCGTGCTCGGCCTGTTCGCCTTCATCTCCGCGGTACTGATCGCCTGGCCGGCGGTGGCCTACATTGCCGCCAAACTGTTCAACTAGAAACAACCGGTCCCGACAAAGCAGCGGCCGTCCCCGCAAGGGGACGGCCGCTCCGATTCGGGCACGCTGATGGCCGCCTAGTCTTCCCCTTCCCCTTCCTCCCCAGCCGCTTCGGCCTGGTCATCTTCCTGCTCCGCCACCACCTCGAACACCTGATTGCCGCTGAACTTGCCCGCGGTTTCCGCCAGCTCCCGCAACCGGTCATCGACCCGGGCGTTGACCGAACCCGCGGTCCAGCTGCCATCCTCCTGCCGCTCTCCGGCCGGCACCCCGGTGAGGATCCCGACCCCCTGATCGACGGTGGTCACCGCCCAGATGTGGAACCGCCCCTGGCGCACGGCCTCGACCACCTCCGGTTTGAGCATCAGGCTTTTGCGGTTTCCCTCGGGGATGATCACCCCTTGCTCGCCACTCAGCCCCCGGGCCCGGCACACCGTGTAGTAGCCTTCGATCTTCTCGTTGACCCCGCCAATCGGCTGGACCTGACCGTGCTGGTTGACCGAGCCGGTGACGGCGATCCCCTGGCGGATCGGCAACTCGGCCAGGCTGGAGAGCAGCCCGTACAGTTCGGTGGTGGAAGCGCTGTCACCCTCGATCCCGCCGTAGGACTGCTCGAAGCAGATCGAGGCCGACAGCACCAGCGGCTTGTCGCGACCGTAGCGTTCGCCGAAGAAGCCGTTGAGGATCAGCACCCCCTTGTCATGAATCGGCCCGGACAGCTTGGCCTCCCGCTCGATGTTGACCACCCCGCCCCGACCAAGGAAGGTGCGCACCGTGACCCGGACCGGCATGCCGAAGCTGTAGTCGCCGAGCAGGTGGACCGACAGACCGTTGACCTGCCCGGTCACCGCCCCCGCCGTGTCGATCAGCAGGGTGCCGTCGTCGATCAGCTCCTGGAGGCGCTCCTCCAGCCGGTTGGCCCGGTAAACCCGGGCCTCGAGGGCCAGTTCGACGTGACTGGCCATGACCCGGTCCAGAGTTTCGCGCTCGGCGAAGAAGGCGGCTTCGCGGATCAGGTCGGCGATGTCGATGAAGCTCGAGGAGAAGTGCTTCTGGTCGCCGCTCAGGCGCGCCGAGTATTCCACCGTGCGCGCCACGGCGCCCGGGTCGAAGTGCAGCAGGTTCTCCTCGGCGCATTTGGCGCCGATGAACAGCGCGTGCTGCTGGGCGTTCTCCCAGGTGTTGGCCATCATCTGGTCGAAATCGACCTTGACCTTGAAATATTTGCGGAAGTCGGGGTCGAGGGCATAGAGCAGGTAGTAGAAGAGCGGCGTGCCGATCAGCACGATCTTGCAGTCGAGGGGGATCGGCTGCGGCTTGAGAGAGACCGTGGCAATCAGCCGGAACTGCTCGGCGATGTCCTCGATTCTGACCTCGCGGTTGCGGATGCAGCGCTTGAGGGCCTCATAGGTGAAGATATTGAACAGCACCTCGCGGCAGTCGAGGATCAGGTAGCCGCCGTTGGCCCGGTGGATGGCGCCGGGCTTGATCATCTGGAAGTTGGTCACGGCGCCGCCCATGTGGATGATGTGCTCGACGCGACCGAATACGTTGAAATAGGTGGGGTTGGCCTCGTAGACCACCGGCGCCCCCTGCAGGGTGCCGTTGTCGATGAACAGGTTCACCTGGTAACGGGAGAAGGACGGCTCCTCCGGCTGGGTCTGCAGGCCGGCGAGGGCGATCTTCAAACCTTTTTGCGGGCGCAGTTCGTCGATGCGGGCGACGATGTCCTGCTTGCAGTTTTCGAAATGTTCGAGGATGCGCGCGAAGCTCCGGTACTTCTGCTCCAGCCCTTTGAAGAGGTGGCCGATGGCTTCGAGCAGCAGCTGCTCTTCCATTGCCAGCGTCTGGTCGCGCAGCTCCTCGTCGAGCCGGCGCAGCTGCCGGATCGTTTCGCTGATGCGCCCCTGCAGCTTTCCCCCCTGCTCCTCCAGACGGGCTTTTTCGCGATCGCTCAGGGCCGCGTATTCCTCCTGGGTGAGGGGCTCGCCCTTGCGTACCGGCAGGATGACGAAGCCGCTGACCCGGCGCTGCAGGACGAAGCCCTTGGCGTTGGCCTCCTTTTCCAGCTTCTCCAGCAGCAGGTTCTTTTTGTCCTGGCAGGCCGTGGCGAGCTGGTTCTTCTGTTCTTCGTAATCCTTGCCTTCGAAGAGCTTCGGCAACTCCTCGGCGAGGCGTTCGACCAGGCGGTCGACGTCCTTCTTGAACTCCTGCCCCATCCCCACCGGCAGGCGAATGTACTCGGGGCAGTTCCCCTCGCCGAAATCGTGGACGTAGCACCAGTCGTCGGGGGCCGTCCGGGTCCGGGCGCGGGTCTTGAGGATCTTCTTGATGGTCGAGGAGCGTCCGGTGCCGGGCTGGCCGAGGATGAACAGGTTGAAGCCGCCCCCCTTGATGCCGAGGCCGAAATCGATGGCGGTCAGGGCACGATCCTGGCCGATAGTCCCCTCCAGGGGGGGCAGGTCACGGGTGGTGATGAATTCGAACTGGTTGGGATCGCACCGCCAGAACAGCTCGTCAGCCTTGAGGCGCAGGTCGTCCATGGGCACACCCTCCTGTCACTGACAAGCATAGCATTTCAGGCGGGCTATTCAACGCGGTGCGGCAGAGCCGGAACGCAGGCGGGGGACGGGGCGCTCCGGTTCAGCGCGGCCGGAAGCGGGGCGGCTCCTGGCGCTGGCGAGCGAGGTCGGCCTGCACCTGCTTGACACTGCGCGGGTAGATCAGTTCGCGCCCCATGACGCTGCCGGCATAGGCCATGCCGTTGCGGGTCGGGACGAGCTTGCATTTGACGTTGTGCAGCCCCTCGCCGACCACCACCCAGATGACCTCGGCGTTTCTGCTCAGGACCACCACCTGCAGGGTCTTGCCGGTTTCGGTGGTGACGGTGATCGTGTCGCTGTCCATCGGAGGCTCCTGTCGCGGCGGCCGTCGCCCTAGGGGCGCTTCAGCCCCTTGCCCTTCTTGCGGGACGTCGCGCTGCGCGGTGTTTCGCCATGGCCGCACTTGGGGCAGCTTTCCGTCTGCAGCAGCCAGGCGAACCAGCGCAGGAAGCCGTGGTGACGGAAGGCGTGGGAGAAGAGCTTGAGGCGGCACTGCGGGCAGGTGACGTCCTGCCACGCCCAGAAGAAGCCGCCGACGATCAGGGCCACGCCGCCGAAGCCGACCTGCATCGCCAACTCCTTGCCGAGCGCTTCGTAGAGGAACCCCTGCAGCAGGGACAAAGCGCTCCCCAGCAGGAGCAGGGCCATGAACAGATAGATTTTCCAGACCTGGCTGGTGCGTTGCAACAGGGTCACCTGCCCCTCCCTGGGAAGCGGTGGCGAGCTGACCGCATCACGGCCGCATCGCTCACTCTATGCCGAATCCCCGCATTCGGCAAGCGCGGCCGGCTCAGCGACAGTCCCGGTCCGGTTCGCTGTCGATTTCGTGGACGGCGCCAGCGCGGATTTCGACCTTGGCGCAGCCGCCGACCCGCAAGGGGCCATCGGCCTGGTCGAACTGGGTCTGCGGGGTGGTCGTCATCTGCTGCCCGCCGATGACCCAGGTGCCGTGCAGGCCCGCCGGCATGACTTCCACCCACCCGTAAAAGCGGAGCCGCTCGCGGCCGTCCTCGTCCTTGGCGGCAACCACCGCCGGCACCAGCAGCATCACGGCCAGGGCCGAGCTCAGCATCAGCTTCGCCCGGGGTCTAAAGCTTCCGGTTCGTCTGGTCATTCCGGCCTCCTTGGCCTGGTCAAAGGTTTCCGGCAGACGGGCAGGGCGACCGCGGCGCGGCGCACGCCCCTGCCGGCGGCAACTGGTCTGCCGGTATCAGCGCGGCGCAGGGGCAGCGCGGTCACCGGCCGGGGCGGTTTCGCGCAGGCTGGCCGTGAAAAAGGGCCGATCGCCGGTAGCCACCACGGTCACGCAGATTTCCAGCCGCAGCGGCGTGCGGTCGCGGCGCAGCCCGGTCACCAGGTGGATCTCGTTGAACCAGCGCTCCGGGGCCCTGGCCAGAAAGGCCGTCAGGCTCGGGCCATGGCCATCAGGTTCCGGCGCGAACAGGCGATCGAGGGGCTCGCCCAGCAACTCCGCCTGGGTGTAGCCGAAGAGGGCCTCCGCCCGGCGACTGAACAGGAAGATCTGGCCGGCCGGCAGAAACGCCACGATCGCATCGCGGGCGGTTTCCGTGAGCAGACGGAAGCGCTTCTCGGATTCTTCGAGCTGCGCGGTCCTGGCGCCGAGCTCCCCGCTCATCGCGTTGAAGCTGTTGACCAGTTCGCCGATTTCGTCCTGGGCGCGGACCGGCAGGCGCTCGCTGAAGCGGCCGGTCTGGCGGATGGTGCCGATGGTTGCGGCCAGGCCCCGCAACGGTCTGATCACGGCAACCCGGAGGAACAGGCCCAGGCAGAGCACCAGGGCCAGGAAGAAGCCGCCGGTGGTCAGCAGCGTGTTCCGGAATCCGGCGGCCAGCCGCTGCTCGATGCGGTCCATGGGGATGACCACGGAGACGGCGCCGATCACCTCGCCGATCTGGTATTGGTAGGAAGGATCCTGGTCCGGCGGGTAGATTTCCCGCAAAAAGAGCGGTGAGCGCTGCGGATCGCCATGGCATTCGAGGCAGCTTTCCTCCGCCTGAGCCGCCTGCAGATAGCGGAACACCGGGGTGCCGGCCACCGTCGCCAGCTCGGCGACCGGCGTCCGTTCGGGGTCCGCCGCCAGGCGCCGCAGCGCTTCCAGTTCAAAGCTGTCGGCGGCATTGGCCTGGTTGCGATAGCGACCGGAAACGTGGCGGATGGTGTAGCTGAGGTCGTCGGCGACCAGCTGGCCGACCCGGTTGGCGACCACCACCGGGATCATGCCGTAGCGCTCCCGGGTCAGTTCGACCCGGCCGGTCTGGAGCTGCGTGGAGAGGTATTCGCGGGTGCGGGTGGCTTCCGCGGTGATAATCCGGGCCTTGGCCACCGCCTCGGCAAACACCAGGGTCCGTTGCTGGCGGTACTGCCAGGACAGGCTGATGGCCAGAAACCCGGCCAGGATCGACAGCAGAATCAGGTTGAGCCTGGTGCGCAGGCTGAAATTTTGCCAGAGTGCCATGCCGCCCTCGCCTTTCTCTGCAGATTTCACTCATTGTACCGCCCCGCGACCGCCCCGCAAGCAGGGGCGTCCGCGGAGTCTCCGCAAACCACCGGCTCAGCCAGCAGCAGCCGGTTCTTCGGGGTGATCTCCGCGGGGATCTGCTGGGTGAAGACCCGGTATCCCCGGGCGCGCAGCCGGCAGACCCGGGCCACGTCCATGGCCAGCGGCCCATCCAGCCACCCCTGCAGACCGCCAAGGTCGGCCCCGTTTAGGTCGTGGCAGCAGGGGAGCACCGCCACGCGGGCTCCCGCCGCCACCGCCCGGTCGAGGACCAGATCGGTTAGGCTGCCGCAGGCGTGGGCCGAGACCACCAGGTCGCCGGCAGTCAGCGCCACCGCCGCCAGGTCCGCCTCCACCTGGTCGACGCGGCCGTGCAGACGCGGCCACTCCCTCCCGAGTTCCGCCGCCAGGGTGGCGGCGCTCGGCGGCAGGCACCGGTCCGCGGCCAGGGCCCGCGGCGAGGTGTCATCGAGGAGTAGCAGCAGGTGCGCCAGCAGACCGTGGCCGGAGGCCAGATCGACAATCCGCCCGCCGCGGAAGCGGCGCCGTACCCGGCGGGCAACTTCCCAGGCCTCGAACAGCTCCTTGCGCGGCAGGCAGGCGGACCGGCACACCGCCCGGGCGATGGCGTCGAACAGGGTGTCCCCGGCAAATTGCGGAAGATGCCGGTGGTTAAGCCGGTTGCGGGAACCGCGCCGGTTCATCGGCGCCCTTGCGGCCGCGCCGCGGGAGCGGTGCCTCCGGGAGCCGCGCGGACAGCCTTGGCCAGTTGCGCGGCCAGGGCGCGGATATGCCGGTCGTCGGTGCCGCAGCAGCCGCCGAGGATCTTCAGCCCCGGCTCCCGGTGCAGCGCGGACACCGTCTGGCCGAACCGTTCCGGAGCCTCCCCCACCAGGCTGGCGCTGTCGTTGAGTTCCTCGGGGCTGAGCGCGGCGGTATTGGCCAGCAGGCCGACGACCCGCCGCCGCACCAGGGGCGAGGCATGGGCGGGGTGGGTGAGCGCGGACCGGGCGAAGGACGCATGGGTGCAGTTGATCAGGTAGGCCAGCGGCGCTGGCGTTGCGGCCGCGTCGATGGCGGCGATGGCTTCCTTCAGGGGGGTGCCGTCGAGCAGCGTGCCTTGCGGACGAACCACGAAGCTGAGCAGGTACGGCGTACCGGTGGCGGCCAGCGCCAAGGCCAGGCCGGTGGCTTCGCTCAGGGCCGGCAGCGTGGCGGCGAGGAGCAGATCGACCCCGGCGGCGGCCAGCCGGTCCGCCTGCCAGGCGTGGAACTGGCGGGCTGCGTCAACCGCCAGCGCCCCGGCGGGAGCGTAGGCATCGCCGCGGCAGCTCATCAGGCCGCTGATGACCACCTGCCCGGCATAACCGGGATAACTCCGGCGCAGCTCCCGGAGAAACCGGACATTGTCGCCGTTGACATCGACGCTGGCATAACCAGCCGCCGCGATCCGCTCCCGGCTGGCCCGCCAGGTCGAGGTGGAGAGCAACAGCGGCAGACCGAAGTCACGGCCGATCTCCAGGTACTGCCGGTAGATGGCTTCCAGGGCTGCGCGCGGCGCCGCAGCGTAGACAAAGGCGGCATTGACCAGGTTGGGGTCGAGAGTCAGTTCGGGGTTGCGGCGCAGGCGCTCGATGACCGCCCCCTCACCGAGGATACAGGGGGCCTGGTCGAGCAGGTCCGCAAAGGGGGGCGGGTTCATGGCGGCGGCTTAGCGGATCCGGGCGAACTCCTCCAGCAGCGGCTGGAGAAACTTGTCGAAGGTGGCCCTCTGTTTGGCGGTCAGCAGGTCGAGGTCGCCATCGTGGTCCAGCAGAAAGGTGCCGACACCGATGACGGTGCGCGTCAGGTAGCCGGTCCCGGCCACGCGCCGCTCGACCTCCTCGGGGCGCTTGGTGATCAGCTCTTTCAGTAGGTGCAGGTCGAGCTCCATCGCTGCTTCTCCGGTGGTGACAGGTGGAGTTGCCCGGGCGGCGGGTCATGCCCGCCCGGGATCACTCGATCCTGATGTCTGCCTCGATGTCCCGGCGCCGCAGTTCGTCACCGATGCGCTCGGCCAGGACTTCATCGACCTTTTTCTCGATGTCGACGCCGAACAGGGCGGCGAAAAACACGCGCAGCCTGCCCTTCTCCCGCTTGGCAACCGCTTTGGCGTTCTTGATGTCGATGATGATCATGGCTGGCTGCCCGTCTTATCGTGCATAGAGATGATACACGGCGGCCGCGGCCAGCACCAGGGCGCCGACCGCACAGGCCAGGCAGATCGTCAGCCGGCCGCTGAGCACCCTGATGAGAGCGCTCATGTCGTTGATCTGCTTGGCCATCTCCTTGACCAGCTCGGCCTGCTGCACCTCGTTTTTTTCCAGGGCCGCCACGCGTTCGGCCACTTCCGCGGTTTTTCTGCCGGCCTTGACGCCGTCGGCCAGCTGTCTGGCGATGGTGATGATTTCCGGGGCCTTCTGGAGAATGCCCAGCAACAATGGATGCATCGTTGGCCTCCTGTGACAATGGCTCCGGCCCGGCACGGCGCGTGGCGAACCCTTTGGCAGCCGGCGCTGGCAGGGTTGCCGGGCCGATGCCCCAGGGGCTGTGCCCCGGTCACTCGGCGCGCAGCATCAGGCCGGTTTTGATACCATCGTCCAGAGGGTGATCTCGATCGGTTCGGCGCAGAGTTCCCCAGCCCTGGCCTTCAATTCCTTCAGGTAGGGCATCTCCAGGTGCTCGTCCAGAGCCTGCTTGCTCACCCAGTTCTCATAGAGGATCAGCGCCCCCGGGTCATCGGCATGCTGGTGCAGGTCGTAGTTGATGCAGCCGGCCTCCGCCCGCGTCGGCGCCACGCACGCCATGATGGCCTGCCGCAGTTGCTCTTCCATCCCCTTCCTGGCCTTGAATCGCGCCAGCACCGTCACCTTCTGGTCCGCCATCGGCGTACTCCTTTCTCCCGGGCTCCGGCCCGGCTGTGCAGCCTGGAAAGCTGCCTGACTATACCACCTCGTGAACGCCTCGCGGCAGGTCTTTCCTCAGCGAAGCGGCTCGGCAGTGTAGGCCACGTTGGCCTCCTCCGCCCGGCGCGGCGGCAGCGGCCGGCCGGCGCGCACCTGTTCGACCCAGTCCGGGTTGAGCAGGATCGACTTGCCGCTGAGGGCGATATCGGCATCCTCGAGCGCTTCCTCGGCGCTGGCCCGGTCATGTATCCGCCCGCAGATCAGCAGCGGCAGCCGGGTCGCGCGGCGGGTCAGCGCGGCCATGGTCTGACCGGTGGCGAAGGCCTCTGCCCGGAAGTCGTAGGTCGACACGGACAGGGCATCGAGCGGCTCGCGGTCGAGCAGACCGATCACCTCCTGCCATTCCTCCGCACTGGCAAAGAGGGAGACCTGCGGATCGGCGACCCCCCAGTCGGAGATGCGGAAGAGCAGCAGACGCTCGGCGGGGACCGCCGGACGCACCGCGCGGATCACCTCGCGGGCGAAGCGGAAACGCTTGGCTGCCGAGCCACCGTACGCGTCATCGCGGCGGTTCGTGTGGGCGGAGAGGAACTGGCTGATCAGGTAGCCGTGGGCGCCGTGGATCTCGATCCCGTCGAAACCGGCGGCCACCGCCCCTTTCGCGGTTTCGACGAAACCGTGGATGACGTGGTCGATATCGAAGCGGCTGATCACGTCCGGAACCGGGTAGGGCCGGCCGGTCAACGGGTTGTTCTGCTGCGGGGTCAGGGCACTCGGGGCGAAGGCGCGGCCGGCCGGGTTGACCTCGGGCCAGGCCATCCGCCCGCAGTGGAACATCTGCATGACGGCCACCGCCCCCGCCGCCCGGATCCTGTCGACCACCGGAGCCCAGGCGTCGATCTGACGCTGGGTGGTCAGCCGGGCCTGGCCGGGATAACCCTGGGCGCTTTCGTAGTCGGTAACGATGGCTTCGGTATAGACGATGGCCGCGCCGTTTTCGGCCCGGCGCACCAGGAAGTCGAGAACGTCCTGGCGGGGGATGCTGTCGCCGGGGGACGACATGCGCGTCATCGGGGCGACCCCCAGACGGTTGCGCAGAGTCAAGTTCTTCAGGGTGAAGGGGGAGAACAGCCGGTCGCTGACCATGGGCGGCTCCTTACGGGGATTGCCTGCCCCGCTAGTATAACAAATCGCCGGCGCGGCGCTTTGCCGCTCGGAATTTATCGCGGGGGAGAGCCGCACGAACAGCACGGCCCACCCGGTTGGGGGTGGGCCGTGAGCAACTGTCACTCGGCTTGCGGTTCGCCCGGTCGGGCGGCTACATGCCTCCCGAAGGCGGGGCCAGAGCGACCCGGTCGCCGTCCTGCAGCGTGGTCTGCGGCGGGACGATCAGGTTGTTCACATAAACCAGCTTGACCTCTTCATCACGAAAGCCGAGTCGGTCGATCAGGTCCGCGGCCCTCGTGCCGGCGGGAAGGTCATGCGGTGCGGCGGCGCGGTAGTCACACGCGCCCGATTTGGCCAACTGACCGAAGCATTTCAAGGAAACGTTCATGGTGAGGACTCCTTTGCGATTTTCCGTAGCAGCGGTTAGCAAAGACTCTTTCGCTTGTTTGTTTGCGTGATCATACCATATAATCATGACTAATCCAGTAATATTTTAACGACCGGCGGATTTACCCGCCCTCCCCTTGCCGGTCGGGCGGGCCGCCAGACAGCGATGCCATTGCCTGTGATATAAACCGGTTTGACGATTGTGAACGGTGATTCTTCGGTTAAGATTGTAACCGCCTCACCATTAACGGCCAGGAGACCAACCATGCACTTGCAGGATTATTTTACCCGGGCCAAAGGCACCGGGGTGCTGTCAACCGCCGACGGCAACGGCAAAGTCGATGCGGCGATCTATGCGCGACCGCACGTCATGGATGACGGGACCATCGCTTTTATCATGCGTGATCGCCTCACCCACCACAACCTCCAGGAAAACCCCTACGCAGCCTACCTGTTCATCGAGGAAGGTCGCGGCTACCAGGGGGTGCGGCTGTTCCTCAAAAAAGTCCGCGAGGACACCGATGCCGAGCTGCTCCAGCAGCTGACCAGACGCTGCCTGAGCCCCGGGGAAGATGAGGCCAGGGGGCCGAAATTCATGGTCTACTTCGCCATCGAGGAGATGCTGGCCCTGATCGGCAGCGACAGCCCCGACCTGCAAAGGGCCTGATCAGCGTTAACCCTGGCGAATCGCCACAACCTGCGGGCAAAACGGAGCCTGCACATCCCGACGGGAGCTGCCGATGAAGGATCTCACCACGCGTTACATGGGTCTGGAACTGAAAAATCCGCTGGTCGTGTCGAGCTGCGGGCTGTCAAAAACCGTGCAGGGGATAAAAGATTGCGCCGCGGCCGGCGCCGGCGCGATCGTGCTGAAATCCCTGTTCGAAGAGCAACTGGCCGCCGAACTCGCCGAACTGACGCAGCAGGCCGACAGCACCGGCCACACCGAGGCCTTCGAATACCTGCAGGGCTACGGCCGCTCCATCGGACCGCGCGACTACCTGCAGCTGGTGCGCGCAGCCAAGCAGGCCGTGGCGGTGCCGATCATCGCCAGCATCAACTGCGTCAGCGATGAGCGGTGGGCCGAATATGCCCGGCAGCTGGCGGCCGCCGGCGCCGATGCCCTGGAGATCAATATCGGCTTTCTGCCGAATGCCGCCGGTCTGACCAGCCAGGCGGTCGATGAGCGTTATGAGCGCATCCTTCATGCGGTGCGGAGCCAAGTCGAGCTGCCGGTGGCCCTCAAGGTCGGGCCTTACATCTCCTCCTTCGCCCACCTGGCCGACCGCCTCGGCAATGACCGGGTGGCAGGCCCGCCCTTCACGGTCGGCTGGTGCGGTCCGGGGGAGAGCAGCAGGCAGACGACCTGGCGGGGAGCCGACGCCCTGGTGCTCTTCAACCGCTTCTACCGTTTCGATATCGATGTCGATAACCTGCGGCTGGCGGGCGGCAACCCTTACAGCACCTCCGAGGAGCTGCATGTCTCCCTGCACTGGATCTCCCTGCTGGCGGGGCGGGTGAGCTGCGACCTGGCGGCCACCACCGGCGTGCATGACGGCCGGGACACGGTCAAACAGCTGCTGGCGGGCGCAACCGTGGTCCAGCTCTGTTCAACCTTGTACCGCAACGGTCTCGGCCAGATCGGCCTGATCCTCGAGCAGCTCCAGGAATGGATGGGAGCCCACGGCTTCGAGCGCCTCGAGGATTTCCGCGGGCGGTTGAGCCAGGTCCGCAGCGAACAGCCGGAAGACCACGAGCGGCTGCACTACATCAAGGCCCTGGTCGGGATCGAATGAAACAGGGCGCCGGAGTTTGCTACGGTTCTTGCCCGGGCTTTTTGCTTCGATGGCCCGGCTTGGCCAGGATCTCCAGATAGAACGCTGCCAGCTGTTGGTCTTCGGCCTGAGATATGGCCTTGTTGATGTCGGCAACATGAATCGCTTCGGCACTTGCTTCATCAGCACCGAACCGGCAAGCAAAATCCCAAAAATCGGCTTCAGGAGGGAGCGGCTTGCGCCGCTCCCTTTGAATATATTTTTTGACTTCATGCTTGATGGCTTCAACGAGCCTTGGCAACTTGATCTTGGCATGGGACAGCTTAAAGGTTTTTTTCATGATGATTCCCGGGAAGAGGTAAATGCCGGCTAGTATAGCAGCTATCGAGGGGCCGGTGGGGATTTAGCGGAGGCGGTGGGACTAATATTTCCAGGCCGCCTTGCGGCCGCGGCGGGCCTTCTGACGGCGCAGTCGCTCCACGGCGTCGGCCTTGGCCGTCTTCACCCCCCGGGCCTCCTCAATGCGCTCCAGCAGCAGGCGGCGGGCGAAGAAGCGGTTCAGGGACTGGCTCCGCTCCGCCATGCACTTGACCTCGATGCCGCTGGGCCGGTGCAGGAGCTGCACGCAGGTGGAGCTCTTGTTGACGTGCTGCCCCCCCTTGCCGGAGGAGCGGACGAATCGCTCTTCCAAGTCCTCCTCGCGGACCCCCAGGGCCTCCATCCGCCGGCGCAGCTCCGCGTTCTTCTCCGGTGACACGGCAAAGGTGGGGGTCACGGCAACAGCTCCGGACGGGCCGCGGGGACGACCCGGCAACACTGCGCCGCAACGGCGCCCCCGGCTCGCCCGGCGGGGGCAGTCATCGCCTCGACAATCTTGTGTGCCGCCATTGCAGTCCTCCGGTTGGGGATGACAGGACAGGAAAACCCAAAACATTCTATGCCGGATGTCCCCGTTCGGCAACGTTCGGCAGCAACACGTTCGGCAGCAGACGGTGCCAGTCCGGCGAATGCAGGGGCGCCGCCCCCGACATTCCAGCTGAAAATCAACCACTGTTTGCATAAATGCAAAACACCTTGCCGATCTCCGGAAAAAACCGCCAAGACGTTAATTTTAAGGATGATTTTTCAATGTCTTGGGGATATTTCCGGACCACGGCCACGAGCCCGTTTGCAGAAATGCAAAAAAATCCGGCCGCCAAGCTTCGGGCGCAAGGCCCAACCATTTGAAATCGCTGAATAAAAATTCTCCACAGGAGGCTGGTAAAACATTGGTACACCGTTTGCTAGAGGTAAGAGCATCATCTTCCAGCGAAAGGGCTCCACGATGCTCACCCACATTCACGGGCACGACCTCCATTTCGATCAGGTCGGCACCGGACCGACCTTCCTCTTTCTGCATGACGACCCGGCCCGCCAGGAGGCCCTGTTCCGGGACTGCTCCCCCCTGGCCACTGCGCGTCTCCGGGTGGTGGTCGCACTGATCGCCCCCGCCGACAGCGGCAGCGCGCAGGTCATCGCCTTGCTGAAGCAGCTCGGCATCGGCCGCGCCGTGGTCATCGCCATCGGCAAGGCCAACCACACCCTGGTCGATTTGCTCGACAAGCATCCCGACCGGATCGCGGCGGCAAGCTTCGTAGCCGACCAGGCCCTGGCCCGGGAGTTGCGCCAGCGCACCGCCAATCCGCGCAGCCGCGCCCTGCTGCGCCGCGGTCGCCGCAGCAGCGTCGCCAAGGCGCTGGCCAGCACCCAGCGGAGCGCGGCCTCCTACGGTGCCGTGCAGGCCTGGGCGGCGCGGCTGGTCGACAGCTGCCGGGCCGGCATCAAGAACTGCTCGTGGCTCCTCGCGCACCTCGACCTCCCCGGCCTGCTCCAGTTAGACCATGACGAAGACAGCGACGAGATCGTGACCGACTGCCTCTGACCCCGGGCGCTGTCTCGACCAACCCCTGCCGGACAGGCGATTCGGGCCGGCGCCTTTTCGTGAGACACGGCGGCGCCAGCCGCGGGCAAGCCTATTGACAAGCACTGCCGAGGGAAGTATAAAAACAGTCCTTGCCGAAGTGGTGGAATTGGTAGACACACCATCTTGAGGGGGTGGCGGTCGAAAGGCCGTGCGAGTTCGAGTCTCGCCTTCGGCACCATTAGCAACTTAACCACCTGAGAATTCAGGTGGTTTTTTGTTTTCAGCGGGTGTTGCGAGGGAGCAACTTTACATATCAACCCCGTATCAGTGTTGACTATGGGGGGTTAGAGGTATACTTTTTATACCAGCCCGCGGTGATCGCTTATCGCCAGGAGGCCATTCGCCTCATTTCGGTCCGGCGCTCGCGACAAGAGGAGATCGAACTGTATGAAAGCTGAAGATTTCGACAAAAAACTTAATCAAAGCGAAAGCGTCATTGACGGTCTCGATCTGACCAGGGCACGCCGCCCCGAACAGGAACAGCGCAGAGTCAATGTCGATTTTCCGGTCTGGATGATTCATTCTCTGGACAAAGAAGCGCGTCGACTCGGGGTGCCGCGCCAGTCGATTATCAAAATGTGGCTTGCCGAGAAGCTCGAAAAGACAGCAGGCTGATGATTGACCCTTACCCGGTACCGCCGAGACCGTGCCCAAGTCGTTTGGAGGTTGAACGATGAACCGAGAGCGTGCTCTTGAACTGCTGAGCCGCAGTAAGCCGGAACTGCAGGCCCGTTTCGGCGTGACCCGGCTGGCGCTGTTCGGCTCCACCGCCCGCGATATGGCGACTAGTGGCAGTGATGTCGATGTGCTGGTCGCTTTCGACGGCCCGGCCACCTCCAAGCGTTATTTCGGCGTGCAGTTCTACCTGGAGGACCTGCTTGGCTGCCCGGTCGATCTGGTCACTGAAAAGGCCCTGCGGCAGGAGCTGCGCCCCTACATAGAACAGGAGCGGGTCAATGTCTGATGCCAGCCAACGCGAATGGCGTTTCTATCTTGATGACATGATCGACTTCACCGGAAAGGTGCTCACCTACACCGCAGGGTTCGACCAGAGCGCTTTTGTGGTGAGCGGGCTGACCTATGACGCCACTCTGCGCAATCTGGAGTTGATCGGCGAAGTCGCCACCCATATCCCGGATGAAGTCCGCGCCGCCCACCCTGAAATCCCCTGGCGATGACGACACGCTCTGGAGCATCATCCGGGATGATGTGCCTGAACTGCTGCCGCTATTGCAGGCACTGAAGAACGAGACACAATCATGAAACCCGGCAACGTCAAGATCGTCGATCGCGTCTCTGCCGTCGAGGCAATCAAGCGTCTGGGCGAAGAGGATCTGCTCTTTCTCAACCGGCTGATTGTCGAGCGGCTCAAGCTCATTTCCCAGGCTCGCGCCACCACACTGATGACCAGCTTCAACGGGGGGGACCGGGTCGGCTTCCAGGCCCCTGACGGTCGAGCCAGGGAAGGGATTGTGCTGCGTCTCAACAAGAAAACCGTCAGCGTCGCCACCGACGACGGCCGCCAGTGGAACGTCGCGCCCGGCCTGCTGCGGCTGATTCAATCAGCGGGAGATGTCCACTGGCCATGATCCAACGTCCCTAAAACATCCCGAAAATGGTCAAGGAGGTCCGTCGGCAACTGGCGCTTTCCCAGAAACAGCTGGCCCGTGCCTTGGCGTGAGCTTTGCCACCGGCAACCGAGGAGCCGCCTGGCGCACTCTCCCACGGGGAGATGCCGGCCGGGGAGGCAGCCAACAACCTCAAGGCGGAGCAAGTTAATTCCAGGCTTCAATGACTTTGCCGACAATTGCATATTTCGCGGGTCCTGCTACAAGTAGCCGTAAGGGGAGAGCCAGACAGGAACCGCTTCCGGCCGAACGCACACGCCACGGAGAGGAAGAGTTGGCATGTTCAGAGTTTTATCCTGTTCCGTCCTGCTGCTGATCATGGCAAGCACCTCGGTCGGCGCTGACACGTTCAAGTGTCGGCGCCCTGACGGCACGATCATGTTTACGGATGATCCGACGCGCGGATCCGGCGACTGCAAGATGGAAAGGGTTACCGATCTTCCCCCCATCGGCACTCTCCCGGACAGACCCCAAAGTCAGGCACCGCCGCCCGCTGCGCAGGAAGCCGCCCCCGCCCGGACGAATGACGGGAAAACGAACGCCTTTGGGGCGTTCAGGAGCGAAGCGGCACTGTTGGTCGAGCAGTTCCAGTCCGCCCGCCAGCGATTGGTTTACGCACCGCTGGCATCGGACAAGTTGGCGGCCAGGCGTGAATTGACCGCCATCAGGGCGCAAAAGGATAGTCTGCTGGAGAACCTGAAGGGATCGGCCCTCAGCTCTTCGGAGAAAATGGAGATTGCCGGACTGCTTTCCGCCATCAGCGAATCGGCACTTGATAAACCATAACGTCGCGTGCGTCAAAACGGGACTGTTCTGCACCAAAGCCTTTTCGACGGAGCAGGGATGCTTGAATATTCCACGGTCCTGGGCAATGAGCTGAGAGGTGGCCTGGCGGGGCACT
>JBFYXI010000050.1:0-5365 GCA_041310635.1 Desulfuromonadaceae bacterium
GCGTAGTAAAGGATGCTCAGGCGGGTCTTCGATGAGTTGTTGTGGATCCTGGCAATCTGCCGGGCATTGAGCTCGGCGGCGAAATCCCTGAGCTCGGCGTCCTTCTCCCGCAATCGCTCAAGATCGGTGATCTGTCGGCGACTGATGGCCTCCTCCACCTCGAGCAGGATATCGTACAGCCGGTGCCGGACCTGCTCGAGTTCCTCGATTTGCACGGAAAGCAGCCCCTTGTGATGGTTGCCGACATGCGTGTAGGCCCGCAGCACGATGTCGCGATGGCCGTCGGCCAGCTTCTGCAGCCGGCGGATGGTCTGGGGGTAGCGATGGGCTGTCGCCAGTCCCTTTTGGTCCAGCAGGCGCATCGCCTTGAAGACGTTGGCGCTGATGATGTTCGACCAGCTCTGGGTTTTCGACAGCTTTTTGCGCTCCACGCCCAGGCGGTCGAAGTCCTGCCTGAAGAGGGCGTCGAGGGCCGTATCCAGCGATTCACGGATCTCCTTGAGCAGAAAGCCCATGTGCTCGAAGGAGGTCTCGATCCCCTGCCGGGCATCTTCAACCGTTTCGAGGTTGAAGACCTTCTGCTTGCGGTCCGCCTCCTCCATGGTCCGGTGCTTGCGATGGGCGTTCCGGAGCAGCGCTCCGGCCAGGACCAGCAGGACGACTACCCCGGCGGCCTCGCCGTAGAAGATCACCGTGGCGAACAGGGCGGCGCAGGTCGAAGCGATGATCGCCGTCATGAACCAGCCGCCGATCACGGTCAGCACCCCGGTGATCCGGTAGACGGCGCTTTCGCGCCCCCAGGCCTGGTCGGCGAAGGAACTCCCCATGGCGACCATGAAGGTGACGTAGGTGGTGGACAGCGGCAGCTTGTTGGCCGTGGCGTAGGAGATCACCGCGCTGGCCACCATCAGGTTGACCGAGGCGCGCAACAGGTCGAAGGAAGGTCGCCTGCCGTCCACCATGACCAGCTCCGCGGCCGCGGGGTTGATGCGGCGGTTGACCCAGCGGCGCAGCCCTCTGGGGAAGACCACCCGGACCGTATCGTGCAGGTGCAGGGCCAGGCGCACGATCGCCCGGGAGAGGAAGATCGATTCGAAGCGCTCGTGACCCTCCTCCTGCTGGCTGAGGCTGATTTCGGTCTCGGTGACGGTCCGCGCCTTTTTCGACAGCCACAGGGTGAGCACCATCAAGCCGCCGGCACCCAGCAGGATCATCATCTCGGAGGGCACTTTCCGGCTGAGCGCTCCCATGGTCACGGTCAGCGGATCGGTGCTGGTCATGGCCAGCTGGTAGGCGTGGAAACCCGCCAGGGGGACGCCGATGAAGTTCACCAGGTCGTTGGCGGCAAAGGCCATCGCCAGGGCAAAGGTGCCGGCCAGGACGACCGGTTTGAGGGGGTTGAAGCCGAGCAGCTGCAGCACCTGCAGAGCCACGGCTGATAACACGAAGATGACCGCCAGGAGCATGGTGGAGTTGTCGCCGATCCAGGCCACGTGCTGCTTGGAGATGAAGGCGGCGTCCTTGGCCCCCTTGACCAGGATGAAGTAGGTGATCGAGGCCAGGGCCAGCCCTCCCCACAGTGCCCCGTAGCGCCTGATCCGCTTGCGGTAGTCGAAGGTGAAGAGCAACCGGGTCAGGAACTGGGCCACGGTTCCGCAGACGAAGGCGATCGCCACCGACAGCAGAATCCCCATGATGATGGTGATCGCCTTGGCGGTGTTGATGTAATCGACCACCGCCATCACGCTGTCTCCGGCCTGAAGGATCTTCAGGAGTGACACGGCGACGGCGGCGCCGAGCAGTTCGAATACCACGGACACGGTGGTGGAGGTGGGAAGCCCGTAGGTGTTGAAGAGGTCGAGCAGAATGACGTCGGTGATCATCACGGCCATGAAGATGACCAGGAGCTCCGGCATGGTGAAGAACTGCGGGTGGAAGATGCCGCTGCGCGCAACCTCCATCATGCCCCCGGAGAAGGTGACCCCGACCAGGATCCCCAGGCTGGCGATGACCATGATGGTGGTCCGCGGCGCCACCCGGGAGCCGATCGACGAGTTGAGAAAGTTGACCGCGTCGTTGCTGACGCCGACCATGATGTCGAGGGCGGCGAGGACGGCCAGAATGCCGACGCCGATCAGGAGAAGTTCTGTGCTCATGCTCGTTCTGCCATCCTTCCCTTGGCTTGCAGGTGTTGGTGCGGCCGGTTGCGCCCGCGCCTGCGTGCACCTGCGACCCAGCATTATAGTTGGATTCAGCTTGGCAGGATAGCTTTTGTGAGCGGAAAAGTGAACTGCTCCCGCGCAGCAATGGCAGGATGTGCCAAAGGCCCTGGCTGGATCGGGTGCAAGGCAGAGACTGCCGGCAAGATGTGCGCAGTGCGGTAAATCGACGGTTGTCTGCGCGAAGCATTAAGTTAGGATTATGTTGAATTTTGGTTAAGATTGAATGAGCAAAGTGTGCTATCTTGCAGCCGCGCTGGCCGCCCCGGCCGCAGATCCCGCCCAGATCAGGGCTTGTGGAGGACGCATGTTCGGATTGATCCCCAAGGACGAAAAGTTTTTCGTGTTGTTCAAGGAACTGAGCAGCACCATCATCGAGGGGGCCGAGCTGCTCAAGGAGATGCTCGATCACTTCGAGAACCCGCCGCTCAGCCAGAAGAAGATCAAGGCTGTCGAGCACAAGGCCGATCACCTGACTCACGACATCATCAAAAAGCTCAACAAGAGTTTCGTCACCCCCCTCGATCGCGAGGACATCTACGCCCTCGCCGGAGCCCTCGACGACATCCTCGACCTGATCGATGCCTGCGCCCAGCGCTTCGTCATGTACAACGTCGAAAAGACCACCCAGGAGGCCAAGGAGCTGGGCTTTCTGATCCTCAAGTCGTGTCAGACCCTCGACAAGGCGGTGGGCCTGCTCGGCGGCAAGCTCGAGCCGATCGCCGAACTCTGCCTGGAGGTCAATTCCCTGGAGAACGAGGCCGACCGGGTCTATCGCGAGGCGATCAGCCGCCTGTTCGACGAAGAGAAGGACCCGATCCGGCTGATCAAGTGGAAGGAACTGTACGAAACGCTGGAAAAGGCGACCGACAAGTGCGAGGACGCCGCCAACATCCTCGAAAGCGTGGTGGTGAAAAATGCTTGAAAGCGCTTTGCTGCTGCTCTTCATGGTGGTTGCAGCGGCACTGATCTTCGATTATATCAACGGTTTTCACGACACCGCCAACGCCATCGCCACCTGCGTGTCAACCCGGGCGCTGTCGGTCAGGAGCGCCATCATCATGGCGGCGTTCCTGAATTTCGCCGGCGCGCTGGTCTCGACCAAAGTCGCCGCCACCATCGGCAAGGGGATCGTCGACGCCAAGGACGTCACCCAGATGGTGATCTTCGCCGGGGTCATGGGGGCGATTATCTGGAACCTGATCACCTGGTATTTCGGTCTCCCCTCATCCTCGTCGCACGCCCTGATCGGCGGGATCATCGGTGCGGCCGTCGCCCACGCCGGCTCGGCAGTGCTGCTCTGGGGGGGGCTGAAGAAGATCGTCCTGGCCCTGATCCTCTCGCCGATCGTCGGCGTTGCCATCGGCTTCATCTTCATGCTCGCCGTACTGTGGGGCTTCCGCAACAAGGCGCCGGGACCGCTCAACACCAACTTCCGCCGTCTGCAGGTGCTCTCGGCGGCATTCATGGCCTTTTCTCACGGCACTGCCGACGCTCAGAAATCGATGGGGATCATCACTCTGGCGCTGCTCAGCTACGGCGCGATTCCGGAATTTGCCGTGCCGCTGTGGGTCAAGCTCTCCTGCGCCATTGCCATGGGCCTGGGGACCGCCGCCGGCGGCTGGCGGATCATCAAGACCATCGGCAAGGATTTCGTCAAGCTGCAGCCGGTGCACGGTTTCTGTGTCGAGACCGCCGCCGCCGGGGTCATTCTCGGCGCCGCTTCGATCGGCATGCCGGTCAGCACCACCCACGTGATCACTTCGTCGATCCTCGGCGTCGGCCTCACCAGACGCATGTCGGCGGTCAACTGGAACGTCGCCTACCGCATCCTCTGGGCCTGGATCCTGACCATCCCGGCCTCGGCCGTCGTGGCCTTCATCACCTACGTGACGCTGAGCCCGTTCTTGGGGCAGTAGGCCACCCGTGGTTCACGTCTGAACAATCAAGGCCCGCCGGTTCCGGCGGGCCTTGATTGTTCGATCAGCCAGGCCGGGTCAGGCCGACTTCTTATGGCGGATGATCTTCCCCTCGTTGAGGTAGATCACATCCTCGGCGATGTTGGTCGCCAGGTCGGCGATGCGCTCCAGGTTGCGCGAAACCACCAGGAAGTGCAGGAGGTAATCGACGGCTTGCGGATCAGTGCGCACCTGTTCCTTGAACAGCTCGTAATTGCTGGCGTGCAGGATATCGACCTCTTCATCGAGGTCGATAATGGTGCGTGCCAGAACCAGGTCGGCGTTTATCAGGGAATCGATGGACTTGCTGAGCATGTCCAGCGCTTTCTCGGTCATCGGTTCAAGAGCCAGCGGGGGCCTGGCCTGCCGCGGGAAGTCGGCTACGGCGATGGCCCGCTGGGAGATGCCCACGGCGTTGTCGGCGATCCGCTCCAAATCGTTGTTGATTTTCAGCACGACGATGATCGTGCGAAGGTCGTGGGCGACCGGCTGGTAGAGCGCCAGCACCTTGAGGCACTCCTCCTCGAGATCGACTTCCATGCGGTTCACCTGGGCATCGCCGCCGATCACCTTCTGCGCCAGGTGGATATCGCGACTCGCCAGCGCCTGCACTGCCTGCTGCACGCTCTCCTCGACCACCGCCGTCAAGGTCAGCAAGTGCTTTTCCAGCCGTTCCAGTTCCTGTTTCAGCATAGCCCTCAAGCCCCCTTAGCCGAAGCGCCCGGTAATGTAGTCCTCGGTCTGCTTCTTGTTCGGTTTGATGAACATCTCCCTGGTGACACCGTACTCGACCAGGTACCCCTCGTAAAGAAAGGCGGTGTAGTCGGAGACCCGGGCCGCCTGCTGCATGTTGTGAGTAACGATGATGATCGTATAGTCGTTGCGCAACTCGCCGATCAATTCCTCGACGCGAGCCGTCGATTTCGGGTCGAGGGCGCTGCACGGCTCATCCATCAGGATCACCTCGGGATTGACGGCAATCGCCCGGGCGATGCACAGGCGCTGCATCTGGCCTCCGGAGAGCCCCAGGGCCGAATCGTGCAGGCGGTCCTTGACCTCGTCCCACAGCGCCGCGCCGCGCAGGCTGCGCTCCACGGTCTCGTCGAGTACCGTCTTGTTCTTGACCCCGGCGATGCGCAGTCCGTAGACGACATACTCATAGATCGACTAGGGGAAAGGGTTCGATTT
>JBFYXI010000059.1:0-5006 GCA_041310635.1 Desulfuromonadaceae bacterium
ACGGCACGGTGCAGTACGTCAACCCGGCATGGGCAACGATCGGCGGAGTATCGGCTGAAAATCTGGTCGATCATTCTCTCCACGACCTCGACTGCACCCGGCGTTGCCCGGAGCTCTACCAAGCCATGGTGGCAACCATCGCCAGCGGGGAAACCATGACCGGAGTCTTTGTCTGTCACCGCCCCGACGGCACCCGTTACGAGGTCGACACCAGGGTCTCGCCGGTGCGCGGTTTCGCCGATACCATCGTGCGCTATGTCGCGGTGATCCGCGACATCACCCATGAACTGCAACTGGAGGAGCAACTGCGCACGGCCCAGAAGATGGAGGCCATCGCCACCCTCGCCGGCGGCATCGCCCACGATTTCAACAATATCCTCGGCGCGATCATCACCAACACCGAACTGACCCTCGACGATCTTCCCGAGCAGAGCGGCGAGCACGAACAGCTCGAAATCGTGTTGCAGGCGGCCCTGCGCGGCAAGGATCTGGTCAAGCAGATCAAGACCATCAGCCAGCAGACCGGCAAGGAACGGCAGCCGATGCGGGTTGAAAACGTCATTGCCGAGTGCCTGCTGTTACTGCGCGCCTCGCTGCCGGCGAACATCGAGATCCGCAAGCACATCGCCACGGATTCGGGGCTGGTTGCAGCCGACCCGACCCAGCTGCACCAAGTGATTCTCAACCTCTGCACCAATGCGGCCGAAGCTCTGCAAAGCGGCGGCGGCATACTCGAAATCCGTCTCGAACCCTTCCAGCATCGCGCCGCCTACGAGGTCGGCTATCCCGGGCTCCCCACCGGGGACTTTCTCTGTCTGACCGTCACGGACAGCGGCCATGGCATGGACCGCGCCGTCATGGAGCGGATTTTCGACCCGTTCTTCACCACCAAGGGGAAGGGCAAGGGAACCGGGCTGGGCCTGTCCGTGGTACACAGCATCGTCAAGAGCCACGGCGGCACCATCACCGTCGACAGCGAGCCCGGACGGGGCACGACCTTCCGGGTTTTCCTCCCTCGCCTCGAGAGCAGCATCCAGCTGCCGCAAGAGCATCTGACCGCGCCCCTGCGCGGCGGCAACGAATCGATCCTGCTGGTCGACGACGAGGCGGAACTGGTCTACGCTGGCCGCAAGATGCTCGAACGGCTGGGCTACCAGGTGGTCACGGCCACCGACGGCCTTGAGGCCTTCCAGCGTTTCGTTGCCGAACCGAGCCGCTTCGACCTGGTCATCACCGACCAGACCATGCCCGACATGACCGGGGAGATGCTGGCCAGGGAGATGCTCAACGTGCGCTCGGACCTGCCGATCATCCTCTGCTCGGGACACGGGCCCTCCGTTGACGGCGAGTTGTGCCTCAAGCGCGCCAAAGAGATCGGCATCCGCGAGCTGGTCTCGAAACCATATGAACGCGAGGAAATGTCCCGGGTCATCCGCCGACTTCTCGACTGACCCGCTGATCCCCGACCGACGGCCATGGCAACCATTCTGATCATCGATGACGACCAACTCATGTGCGAGACCATGACCCGCCTGGTAAAGCGCATGGGCCACGACACCCTGGCCGCCCACACCCTCGCCGATGGGCTGGCCCAGGCGATGGCCCGTGAGTTCGACGTGGTGTTTCTCGATGTGCGTTTGCCCGACGGCAATGGCCTCGATGCGCTGCCGAGAATCGATGCGCTGCCGGCCCACCCCGAAGTCATCATCATGACCGGCTTCGGTGACCCCAACGGCGCCGAACTCGCCATCAAGTGCGGAGCCTGGGACTACATCGAGAAAAGTTCGTCTGTCAAGGAGATCACCCTCTCTCTGGAGCGCGCCCTCCAGTACCGGCAGCAAAAAACTTCCGTCGCTCATACCCGGGCGGTGGCGGTCCTCAAGCGCAGTCAGATCGTCGGCAACAGTCCGAAACTGAATGCCTGCCTTGATCTGGTGGCCCAGGCTGCCGGCAGTGACGTGAATGTCTTTATCACCGGCGAAACCGGCACGGGGAAGGAACTGTTCGCCCGTGCCGTCCATGACAACAGCCTGCGGGCCCGGGGGAACTTCGTGGTGGTCGACTGCACCGCCCTGCCGGAGACTCTGGTGGAAAGCCTGTTGTTCGGACATGAGAAGGGAACCTTCACCGGCGCCGAGAAATCCCGGGAAGGGCTGGTTCGTCAGGCCCATTGCGGCACCCTGTTCCTCGACGAGATCGGTGAACTGCCCCTGGCCCTGCAGAAGGCTTTTCTGCGAGTCCTGCAGGAGCGCCGTTTCCGCCCCCTCGGCGGCAGCCACGAAATCGAGAGCGATTTCCGCCTGGTGGCAGCCACCAACCGCAACCTCGAGCAGATGGTCGAGCGCGGCCAGTTCCGCGAAGACCTTCTGTTCCGGCTCCGCTCTTTCGTCATCGAACTGCCTCCCCTGCGGGAACGTCCCGAGGATATCCAGGAGCTGGCCAGGCACTACGGGGACCGCTTCAGCGACCGCTACGGGATAGCCCCCAAGGGCTTTTCCCCGGAATTCATCAAGACCCTGCTGGCCTATTCGTGGCCCGGCAACGTCCGTGAATTCGTGCATACCATGGAGCGGGTCCTGGCCGCGGCACGATACGAGCCGACTCTGTTTACCAAGCACCTGCCTACCAATATTCGTATCGAGGTGACCAGGGCAGCGGTCGAAAGCGAGACTCCGGTCGGCGTGGCTTTGTCCGGCGAGACCGTGCAGTCCCTGCCCAAACTCAATGACTATCGGGAAGAGATCTACAACGAGGCCGAAAAGAACTATCTCTACGACCTGCTGGCACTATCCGGTCACAACATCCGCGAAGCCTGCCGGATTTCAGGCCTTTCCCAATCCCGGCTCTACGCCCTGATCAAGAAGCACGATATTTCCCGCCCCAGATAACTGCCGTTCCCTGCAGCTTTCCACACCCGCTGGAAAATTCCTGCGGCGCAGGAACATCCGCCCTCGCGGCCAATCGGCCGCATCGTGACAAAATCAGCAACTCACTGATATTCCGTGCTTTAACAACAGCCGTCGAGTTGGCACAAGTCCTGCTACTTAGATCACCAGAAACGTATCTGTCCGCCTGCCAAGACGGG
The DNA here is from genome assembly GCA_041310635.1 of Desulfuromonadaceae bacterium. Lineage (GTDB taxonomy): Bacteria > Desulfobacterota > Desulfuromonadia > Desulfuromonadales > BM103 > VAUL01. The sequence goes on from JBFYXI010000059.1 coordinate 3,086, forward strand.
GATCCCATGGAAAAGCGATCCAGGATGACCAAGGCACCGACCACTAGGCAGCAGCCGATCGTCGCTATGCGTGAAGTCGGTGACAGCCTGCTGGTGCGCATCGAGTTGCCAGGTGTCAAGTCCACCGATGTTGATGTCAGGATCAGCGACGACGCTCTGATCATCCGCCAGGGCAAACCGGTCATCAGCCGCCAGGACAATCAGGCGGGGCACGGGGAAACGCCCGGCATTGTTGGCAGCAGCCTGCGTCTGCAAGCCTGTTTGACCCTGGCCAGGCAGGCGGCGGCCAACGATGGCGGCGTGCTCATCGCCGGCGAGGCCGGAACCGGCAAGGAGCTTTTCGCCCGCTTCATTCACGAACACAGCCGTCGGGCCGGCGGTCGTTTCGTGGTGGTTGATTGCACCGCCATGCCGCCGGAACTCATGACCAGCCTGCTGTTCGGGTCTGGGGCGGAAAGCGGCACTGGCTTGGGGGCCGGCGCGCGGCAGGGGTTGATCGGCCAGGCTCACCAGGGCACCCTGTTCCTGGACGAAGTCAGCGATTTGCCACCGGTTCTGCAGAATATTTTCCTGCCCATCCTGCATCGGCATCCTTTCCGGCAGACCGGCAGTGCCGGCGCAGAGGCCAGCGATTTCCGGCTGATTGCGTCAACCCGCCGCAAACCTGCCCGGCAAGCGGACAACGGGCGGTGCGTCATCGATCTGCCGCCGCTGCGCGAACGTATCGAAGACCTGGGCGCGCTGACGCGGCACTTCATCAACAAGTTCTGCTGCCACTACAACCTGCCCGGCAAGCAGATGACCCCGGAATTCCTGTTGAACATCACCCACTATGCCTGGCCGGGCAACGTCCATGAGCTAAGCAATGTGCTCGAGCAGGCGATCTTCAACGCCCAGGCGGAATCCACGCTGTTCCCCAAGCACCTGCCGGTCAACGTCCGCGTGCAGGCAACCAAGGCCCTCTGGCAGGCACGTCATGCCGGGGCCGCCGTCATGACCCCGTCACGCCGCGGCAACCTGCCAAAGCTTCAGGACATGCGCGAGAGTGTCTTCTCCCGGGCCGAACAGCATTACCTGCACAATCTGATCAACCTGACTGGCCGCGACATGGAGCAGGCCTGCGAACTCTCCGGCCTGTCCCGCTCCCGCTTGTACACCCTCCTGAAGAAGCACCAGATCGCCACCCACTAGCTTGCGTTTCCTGCCAGGCAGGATTCTTGTCAAGCAGGAATCCTGCCTGGCAGGCAGGACTTTTCCTGCGCAGCAGGAATCATTCTGCCCGTCGAATTCTCAAGCTGTCTTGATAACAAGTTGATATCAAACAACTAAAAGCAAATTTTCGGAACCCGTCAGGTTGGTACGCCGGTTGCTCTTACCATTAGGCAACCAACCAAACCTGCCAAGGAGGCCGTCATGAAAGCGAAATATACCAATGCCCTGATCCTTGTGGTGGTCGCGACCGGCACCGCCTTCGCCGCATTCATCGGCGATGTGTCCCGCGGCGTCGAACCTCTGCAGACCATCTTCCTCGGTTTCGTTGCCGCCATCATTACCATCCAGGTGGTCCCCGCCCTGCTGCTGCTCGGCTGCATGGTCAGGGGCCTGCTGGCCCGCCCCGAGAAGGAGCTGGCCGAAGAGAAAGTGGACCGCTGAAGTACCCGGCATTGACATCGAAAGGAGTCTCCCCATGAAAACCCGACAGATCTTCACCCTCGTGACCACCCTGCTTCTCGCCCCCGCAACCCAGGCCCTCGCCGACACCGGGACGCGGCAGGATAACAGCCAATGGCTCGTCTGGGGCTTCCTGGGGATGTGCGCCCTGATCGTCATCGTCCAGCTCATGCCGGTCGCCATCCTCGCCTTCGGGCTGGTCAAGGGGCTGCTCAAGGGCAAGGAAGCCACCGCTCACGAAGCCGTGACG
>JBFYXI010000125.1:0-9791 GCA_041310635.1 Desulfuromonadaceae bacterium
TGGCGCAGCAGGGTGGTGGTGGGCGGCAGTTCGGCCAGGCGCCGTTCGAGCCGGTCGACCAGTGCCGGGTCCCCGCCGGGGAGGAGTTGCAGCAAAAAACCGCCGGCCGCGACCACCTGGGCCTCCCGGCCAAGCTCCACGCCAAGGGCCACGGTGGAGGGGATCTGCTCGGAGGTGGCGAAATAGTAGGCCAGGTCCTCGCCGATTTCGCTGGTGACCAGCTGGACCATGCCGCGGTAAGGCTCCTTCAGGCCGAGATCCTTGACCACGTGCAGGAAGCCGGCCCGGCCGACCGCTCCGGCGACATCGAACCGCCCCTCGCGCGGCGGCAGACCGGCCACCGGTACCTTGAGCGTGGCGCGCACCCGTCCAAAGGCGTCGGTCTCCGCCTGCAGCCTCTGCAGCGGTCCGTTGCCCTCGACGATCAAGGCCAGGCGCTGGTTCCCTTTGAGCAATCCGCCCAGGATGGCGGCGGCGGTCACCATCCGGCCGAGGGCGACCGTCGCGGTCGGATCGGTTTGCTGGCGCCGCCGGCACTCTTCCGCCAGCAGGGTGGTCTCGGCGGCGCAGGCACGCAGAGTGCCGTCGCGGGTGATCAGGCGCACCAGATGATCGGCCATGTTGACTCCTTGTCAGGCTATCGCCGCAGTATTGGCAGCTTTTGCTGCGGCTTTCGCCGGCCTGGTGATGGGGGAACGCCGGCGATGTTAGCGGAAAGTGGTGGTGTGGTAAAGGCTTGTCAATGCCAGGAGGTGTCGTCATGGATCTGAAGCCGGAACTGGAAGGCCGGCTGGAGCGGGTTCTTGCCTCGGTCGAACAATTGCTCCCTCCGGCGGCCGCACCAGTCGACTGGGCGAAGGTGTGGGCCGCCAACTGGCGCCGCCACTCCTTCGCCGGCTACCTTGAGGCGGTGCCGCAGATCGAGCAGACTCTGCTCGATGACCTGGTTGGTATCGAGCGGCAGCGCCAGGTGGTGGAGAGCAATACCCTCCAGTTTCTGGCCGGTTACCCGGCCAACAACGTGCTGCTGTGGGGGTCGCGCGGCACCGGCAAGTCGTCGCTGGTGCGCGCCCTGCTCAACACCTATGCCGACCGGGGGCTGCGCATCGTCCAGGTCGACAAGCAGGATCTGCCGTCCCTGCCGGACATCTTCATCCGCATCGTCAACGAGCCCTACCGGTTCATTCTGCTCTGCGACGATCTCTCCTTCGAGCCCGGCGACCCCGGCTACAAGATCCTCAAAAGCGTGCTCGACGGTTCGGTTTATGCCGCCCCGCAGAACGTGCTGATCTATGTCACCTCCAACCGCCGGCACCTGATTCCCGAATACCACACCGACAACCTTGGCGCCAGGATGGTCGATGGCGAGATCCACCATGGCGAGGCGGTCGAGGAGAAGGTCTCCCTCTCCGACCGTTTCGGCCTGTGGGTGCCCTTCTACATTTTCAAACAGGATCGCTACCTGGAGGTGGTGCGTCGGCACATCGCCTGCCATTGCGCTGCCCATGGGCTCGAGCCGGCCTGGGACGACGATCTGGCTGCCGAGGCGATCAAGTGGTCGCACGACAAGAGCAAGCGCTGCGGGCGCACCGCCCTGCAATTTGCCCGTCACTGGGTGGGGCGCACACTGCTGGCCCGGAACTGACCCGCAGGGGGGCTGACTACGCCCACGCCGACAGCCTCAGGGTGGTCGGCGTGGTTGCGTCCAGAGGTGCGAAAAACCTGCTGCCGGGAGGGGGTGGCGATCAGGAAGCGCTGCCGGCGGTATCCCGAAGAAAATCGCGGATCAGGTGAAGGTCGTCCAGGGACAGGTCGATGAACTGCAGGCCGACGCCCACGGGAAGTTCGGTTTTTTGGGGATTTTCCTGCTCGTTCACCCAGGCCACCTGCGCCGAGCAGCGTAGCGGCAGCTCCCGTTCCGGCAACTTGATGGCAAGGGTCAGCGGCGTGCCGGGACTAAGGGGGTTTGCGGTTTCCAGGAACAGGCCGCCGGTACTGATGTTGACGGAATAATCGGTCAGCTTCTGGTTGAGGTCCGACCCATAACGGATTTCCAGCCTTGCACAGTAGCGGTGGGCAACCCGCTCGGTCAGGGCCAGATGCCGGCGCGAAACTTCCAGAAACTTGCTGCGGTTGATCGGCTTGAGCAGGACATCGTCACAGCCGGAAGCCTGGCAGCGCACGAAGTCGTCGGGCCGGCCGGCCTGGGTGACCATGATGACCGGGATCGCGGCCGTTTCCGGGTGCAGTTTGATGCTGCGGCAGGCCTCATCCCCGTCCATTTCCGGCATGTACATATCCATCAGGACCAGGTCGGGCTTCTCCGCCAGGGCCAGTTCGACCGCCTGCCGGCCGGTTTTGGCTTCGATCAGGTCAAACTCCTCCCGCCGGAAAAAGGATTTTTCCAGGGCGCGAAACAGTTCGACGTCGTCAGCAATCAGAATTTTTCTCTTCTTCATTGAGCCCTTCCATATGCGGATCGGGGGCGGGCCGGCGCCAGCCCGGCTGCTTCGCGTACGGCCAACCACTTGACCGCATGATACTAGAATCGCCTGGAAAGGCAAGCCGGGACAGGAGCGCGCCCGGCCATGGCCTGCGGCTCTTTTCCCGGCCTTGCCACTCGCTGACCAGCCGACGGTCAGTCGGCAGGGTGTCGTGTTGTGCTCAGCCTGAAGCGCGGCTCGGCCAGATGGGTACCGTGACATTGCGGGCAGCGTGACGGCCGGGTCAGCCGGGTGCGTGAGGGAAAGGCATAGCCGCAGGCAAGGCACTCGGCTGGAGTGACGATTAATCGCTCCCCGTGTGCCGGCAGGCTCTTCCCGAGGTGGGCAAGGTGGCCGGCCACCTCTTTCTCGGCAATGCCCACCAGCCGGGAGAGGTCGCGCGCCGAATGCTCACTGTGCCGCAGCGTGTCGGCCAGAGCCTGGCGGATGGTGGCCCGGCGGGGGGCGGGGGGGCGCGGTTCGGTCATGGCTGCCTCTTTGTCTACCAGTAATAATTGATCAGCAGCGCGCCGTCCGTGACGTAGTCGCCAAAGATCCTTTCCCGCGTCACCTCCAGGGCCACGCTGCAGCTGGCGGCCAGGCGCCAGTTCTGCTTGAACGAGATTTCCAGGCCGCGATGCGGCCCGCCCAGCTCGTACCAGAGCTGACGGGCGGTAACCTGTAACTTCCAATCCGGCAACGGTGTTGCCAGCACACCGGCGGTGCCGCCGATGCCGAGAGCGAAGCTGTCGCGGAATCGGCCGGAAAGCAGGGCTTCGGTTTCAAACAGGACATAGGCCAGCGTCCGATCGTTTCCCCAAGTGAAACCGCCGCCGGGATTGAGACGGTAGATCAGGTGGTCTTCACCGTCGGCGAACTGCCGCTGGCGGAAGCCGGTGGTCATCTTCCATGACACCGGGTGGAAGAAGGCGTGGCGCGGCGAGAGGGAAACGATGTCGATCAGATCAAGGGCCTGCAGCGTCCCTTGACGGCGCTCCGGGTAATAGCGCAGCACCAGGTTGGCGAAGTCGATCTGTGAGCCGGCCAGGTAGCCCTGGTCGGCGTCGAGCAGGTTGTGATAAGCCGGTCGCAAGCGCAGCTCCTGATACCAGTCGTCGCCACGTATCCCGAGTCCGAGGGCCAGCCGGTTGGAGCCGTGGCCATGTTCGGGACGACCGGGGTCGGCGATTGGCAGATAATCGTCGTCAGCGCGACCGAGCAGGCTGCGGGCTCGCAGCAATTGCAGCGAGCGCTGCTGATAGGCGGTCTGATCGAGCTCCTTGCGGTAGTAGCGGAACTCGGTGGTTTCGATGGCAACGTCGAGAATGCGCATCTGCGCCTCGGCATCAAGGTTGGCCGTTGCTACCTCGCTGACGGTGCGGCGGTCAGCCAGCAGGTCCAGGGCCAGACGGGTCTCGGCATCATCCATCCGCATGGCCAGCGCGGCAATCCGTGTGGCCTTGGAGGGGCGGTAGCGGACCTCGCGAATCAGGCCGGCTGCCGCTATGGTTCGTACCGTGTCGAGGGGGATCACCCAGGGACGGCTGGCGCCGGTCAGCTCGAGTTCCGGGCGGGCGGCTTCAAGGAGGAACAGCAGGTTGTAGGAGCAGTTTTCATCGAAGAAGTAATATTCCGAAGAGATGTCGCGCAACTCCCAGATATGCAGGGACATCCGCTCCACCTCGGCGGGAGTCAGGTCAAGGGGATACTCCCATACGTCGCGCCGTTCGAGATCGTTGTACTCACGGACTTTGACGTAATAGGGGAGGAGCGAATAGTAGCCGGGATAGAGACCGAAGACCCCCTTGATCGCATAGGCGAACCCGTTGGTCTCATCGGTGTGGGCGGCATAGTTGACTGCGAAGGAGAGGAGACGGCTCTCGTGGCGGCCCTCGATGGCGATCAGCGTGTGGCCGAACATCGAGGCCGGGCTGTTGTTGTGGTTGCCCGGAAAGATCAGCACCGCCCGTTGCGGCTCGATCTTTTCCAGCGCCAGGTCGAGTTCACGGCACGCCACCTCCGGAAGCTCCTCCCTCGCGATCCCCAGGGTTTCGCGCAGCCATCGGCTGCGCGCCGGGAAGCGACAGAGGGTATGCTCTTCGGGCTGCAGCGGGTCGGGCGGCAGGAACATGCCGGTGAGGGTCGCGGCGAGTTCCGCCTGTGGATCGGTTTTGCCGTCCGGCGCCAGAAAGAAGCGCGGATCATCGATCAGGCTGACCAACCCTCCGAACCGACTGGGTTTGTAGTGCAGTAGCACCTGCCAGGGGCGCTTTCCGGCGAGTTCAGCCCGCAATGCACGCGTCTGCCACTCATCGACCGTCGTGGCGGCGGCCGTGGCTGGACCCGGCCGGCCTGCGCACAGGAGCAGCAATAAAACAGCGACGCTCACGAGGAGGTGTTTCCCCGTGAGCGTCATGGTCGGGTGCCGGCTGCCGGCCGGCTGGCGGCCGCAGGTCATTACAGGGCGATCACCGCGATCCGGTCGAGGACCACGCCCGCGGTTTCGGTGCCGGTGACGAAGATCCTGTCAAAGTTACCCTGCAGGGCGCTGTTGAAGGTCGGGCGCTCGGCGGCGGGGACTTCCATCAGTTCGGCCACGGTGTCAAGGGTTTCCCCTTGGCCGGCCGCGATGTCACGGGCCAACAGGTCAAGGTTGTCGGCGGTGAAGGCCAGCAGGCGATCGTTCTTGATGATGTTGGCCGGCTGATCACATCCCAGGGTGCCCGAGGTGATGCCGAAGGTCTGGTTGCCGAAGAGGCCATTGGTGGTGGCCTGCAGTGACTGGGAGATCACCGAACCGTCGGATTGGCTGCCCCACAGCACGGTACCGAGACCGCAGCCGGTGTTGCTGGCGGCCTGGCCGGCTACGGCCGGGGCTGCCAGTAAGCACAGAAGCGAAAAAATCAGTAACTTTTTCATCCTTTGCCTCCCTGTATGAAAAAATGTTTTTCAACTGTAATATTAAAGTAAAACTGGTGTTTGTCAAGCGAGCCCGCGGTATTGCCCAGTCGGAACGACACCACGGGCCATAAGGGCAGGGTCATTGTCCGGGCGGCGTCTTTGATCTTGCTGTCGACCGGTGGCTCTGGGATAATGTCATGTATTAAAAACTACCGTGGGCCCTTTGCCTGCCGCGGGGAGCAAATGATGGTCAAGATGCAGCGGGCGGCTGACAACGGCTCCCTGCGCAAGCAGTTTTATTCCATTGTCGGTGCCGGCCTGCTGGCCGGCGCGGTCTTCCCGCCGCTGGCCAGTCTGCTGCTCGGTCCCGAGGCTTTGAGCCTAACGTTCTTTGCCGTCTGTCTGGTTGGCGGCGGGTTCCTCGGCAGCGTTTCTTTCCTGCGCCTGCGCGCCACTCTCAAGCATCAGCTCAGGCAACAGCTGGAGCAGTTGCAGGGGTTGTCCGGCAAGGCTGGCGCAGGCTCCGGGGATCGCTCCATCGAGGCGCTCAATGTCATGGTCGGTCAAGCTGCGGCGGAGATCTGCACTCTCCTGCAAACCTTGCGCACCACGGCCGACGGGTTGCTGCCCCACTGCCTGGAGTTGGCCGAGGCCGGCCGCTACCTGTCGGCGCGCGCCGATGACGGCCTGCTGGCCACGCAGAATGCGCGTGGCGATGTTGACAGTCTGACCCAAAAGCAGCAGGCGGTGATGCGCGAGGTGGAGAATCTCACCAGCCGTGCCCAGGATGAGGCGGCGATCTCCCGCGAGCTTTCCGCTGCGCTGGAAGGCATGGCCGGAGCCCTGGAGCGTTCGACTCAGAAATTCCAGGAGACCACCCAGGGCGTCAACGAGGTGGTCGCGACGATTAGTCAGGCCACCGTGCAGGTTGACGAGGTCGCTCGGACAATGGAGACCAGTGCCCACGACCTCGACGGGATCAACGCCGCCCTCGACGCCCTGCGCCAGGCGGTCGCCGCCAGCGCCGCCCAGGCCGATGACGTCAAGGGCGACGCCGAACACGGCCTGCAGGTGGTGGAATCCTTCATTCAGGAGATGACCCGGATCGATCAGGAGAGCCAGAAAACGGTTGCGGCCATGCAGCGACTCACCGTGCAGACGGCCGAGGTCACCAAGATTCTCAAGGTGATCAAGGATCTGGTTTCCGACACCGAACTGCTCGCCTTCAATGCCGCGATTATCGCTGCCAAGGCGGGGGCCGAGGGGCGGGGTTTTTCCGTGGTTGCCGAAGAGATCCGCGACCTGGCCGACCGCACCAACGCCAGTGCCGGCGAGATCGAGGCAATCGTCAAGAACATCCGCGAAGACACCGACCAGGTCGGGACCACAATCGAATCGACCAGCCGCTTCATCGGTCGCGGCACCGAGTTGTCACGCAACACCGGCGCTGCGTTGCGCAAGATCGTAGCGAGTTCCTCGCAGGCGGCCCGGGAGTCTGGCCAGCTGGCTGACGATGCCGGCAGGCATGGCCAGCAGGTGCGGGATCTGGTCGAGGGGGCCGGGAGCAGCCTGCGCTCGGTGCGGGCCATCGCCCGGGCGATTCAGCGGCAGGAAGCGGCCGTCGGGCGGATCCAGAACGGGGTTGGCGAGATGAAGGCCGCCGCCGACCAGATTGCCCGCGGTTTTGATGAGCAGGTGCGCGCCAATCGCGAGTTGGACCGCAGCCTGCTGGCGCGTGAGGAACAGGTGCAGGCCATCTGTGCGGCTACCAGCTTTCAGATGGAAACGGCAAACCGCGTCCTCGAGCACTTTAACCGCTCGGAAGAGCGCCTTGGCGGCAACGCCGCCAAGGCCAGGGCAGTTACCCGCGAAATCGCCGTCCTCGAAGAAGTGGCCCGGCAGTTGCGCGATCTGGCCGCCAACCTTGGAGCGGGTCAGGCCGGAAAATCCTGACAGCCATCGTCAGTCGCGCAGCAGCTCTTCGACCATCGCCGCCGTCGCCGTCGTGATGCTCCGGCAGTTGGCCAGATGCTCGTGGCTCAACCATTGGTAGTCCTTGGACAAACCGCGGCAGCAAGTGGTCCGGAAAGCCTTGCGAAAGGCCGCCACCAGCGCTCCACTGCGATCGCCCCGCCCCTCCAGTCCCAGGGCCATGACCCCGCCGGTGACTGCACCGCACAGACAGCCGCTCTCACCGATGCCGCCACCGAACGCCTCGGCCATGACCAGCAATTCCGGATCACTGCGGCCGGTGGTCGCCTGCAGCACCGCCTGGGCGCAGTTATAGCCGCCATCGAACAGAACGCCGGCCTTCGCGGCACTGTCGCCGGCTGCAGCTGCGGCTTTCCGGGCACCGCGCCTGCGCAAAGCTCTGATCACACTTCACCTCGCATCGTCGGTTTTACAACAGCCCCTCGTCCTTTTTAACCGTCCGACAAAGACAAATCAACCCATTTTCCCGGATGAGCCCGTGCGTCTGAGCGGGCAGCGCAGAGCCGGTGTCGGGAAGGTCAAGTCAGCAGCGGTGTTGCGACACTTTTGAAGTCATGCGACGTTGCAAGCTGTTGCATGCCGGACGACTTGCAACGTCGCATGACCTGACCGCAAGTCGAAGCAGCTTCACAAACAGTTGAATTCAATAGCAATAAACCACTTGTCAGCGGCTGGCACGGGGATTGAATTACTTGAGGGCAGACATGCAGCAACCGGGTCGATCCCGGAACCATGATGAGGAGGTGACCAGCCATGAGAAATTGGGACCTGCTGAGGGAAATGAGCCAGATGCAGCGTGATATGGACGAAGTGTTGCGCGGCTTCGGCCTGGGGCGGCCGTTCGGCCCGACGTTCGAAGCGGCCCTCGGCCTGCGCAGCTGGCCGCGGATCAACTTGCGCGAGGACAGCGAGCACCTGTACGTGGAAGCACTGCTGCCGGGGGTGGCGCCGGAGCAGATCGAAATGAACGTATTCGGCAACACTCTGACCCTTGCCGGCGAGCGACTGCCGGCCGATGCCTCTGGCAACGGCCGCACCTGGCACCGTCGCGAGCGTGGGACCGGCAAGTTCCTGCGCACCGTCGAACTGCCGGTAGAGATCGATCCCGACCGGGTCAAGGCCGAGTACCGGAACGGCCTGCTCTGCGTGACGCTGCCCAAGACCGAGGCGGCCAAGCCGAAAAAGATCAACATTGCGGTCCGTTGACCTGACCACCGACAAACAACCGGAAGGAGGCGAACAGCCATGACCGAGAAAAAGATGACTGTCAGCAAGGACCAGCCCGTGAACCGCGAGGCGACCCGGTCCGGTGCCCGGTACCTGGCACCGCCGGTGGACATCTTCGAGACCGAGGACGGCCTGACTCTGGTTGCCGACGTCCCTGGTCTCGACGAGCGCAGCCTGGAAATCAGCGTGGATCAGGGGGTCCTGACCATCGAGGGCAAAGCGCCGTTTGGCGCCGGCGAGCTGCTCTGGCGCGAATATGCCATGGACGGCTACTGGCGGCAGTTCCAACTCCCCGACACCTTCGATGTCGCCAAGGGCAAGGCCGAGGTGCGCAACGGGGTCATGACCCTGCAGTTGCCCAAAGCCGAGGCGGCCAGGCCGCGCAAGATCGCCATCGAGGCGCGGCACTGAGCAACCGGGCCGGGGCGATCCCCCGGCCTATTCGCTTGAATATTTATTTGACGCGGAGGCGCGGAGACGCGGAGGAAATCAATCCGTTGTCATCCGCCTTGATCCGCGGCCGGTCGGCATAAACATGAGACCCTTGGTTTTCTCTGCGCCTCCGCGCCTCTGCGTCAGAAGAATTTAAATTGACTGATATAATTTGCTCGTTCACGACTTAAAGAGGAAAGGACCGAGCATGGACATCAACCGCTTCACCCAGAAATCGCAGGAAGCCTTGCAGTCCGCCCAGACCCTGGCGGTACGCCTTGGTCATGTCGAGGTCGACGGCGAGCACCTCCTGTCTGCCCTGCTCGAGCAGGAAGGCGGTTTGGTGCCGCGCCTGGTATCCCGCCTCGATCTCGAGCCGGCGGCATTGTCCCGGGCCGTACGGGAGGAGCTGCAGCGGCGCCCCGCCGTCTCCGGGCCCGGCGCCGAACCGGGCAGGGTCTTCGTCACCCAGCGCTTCAGCCGCCTGCTGGTCAGGGCCGAGGAGGAGGCGAAGCGGCTCAAAGACGACTATATCAGCGTGGAGCACCTGCTGCTGGCCCTGGTTGAAGAGGGAGAGCAGACCGCGTCCGGCCGGATCCTCAGGCAGTACACCCTAAACCGCGACCGTCTGCTGCACGTGCTGACCCAAGTGCGCGGCCACCAGCGGGTGGCCAGCGCCGACCCCGAGGCGACCTACGAAGCCCTGGAGAAATACGGCCGCGACCTGGTGGGCGAGGCCCGCAAGGGCAAGCTCGA
>JBFYXI010000136.1:0-4647 GCA_041310635.1 Desulfuromonadaceae bacterium
TTGTGCCGCCGGGATATCCTGTGCAATGATCCGGCGTCCCGGACAGCCGGCACCAGGCGGGCAAGCAACTTATCGAAAGGAGAGGATATGCGGCCATTACCTTCCTCTGAAGACGGCGGCTGGAACCCCTATCTGGCAGGGGCTCTTTCCGGGATCGTCTCGGTGCTGTCCGTCTGGATTTCCGGAAACTTCCTGGGAGCGTCCACGACCTTCGTGCGTTCGGCCGGCCTGCTGGAGCAGTTTTTTGCCCCGGAACGGGTCGAAAAGCTGGAATACTTTGTCAAGACAACGCCCAAGATCGATTGGCAATGGATGTTTGTCGTCGGCATCTTCATCGGTGCCCTGATCGCCGCCGTGACGTCGAAGAGCTTTCGCTGGCAGGGGCTGCCGGCGATGTGGCAGGAACGCTTCGGACCAAACAGCTATGGAAAACGGGCGGTGTTTGCCTTCGCCGGCGGGACCATCGCCATGTTCGGGGCTCGCCTGGCCGACGGCTGACCGAGCGGTCACGGGCTGAGCGGTTCGCTCCAGCTAGCGGTCAGCGGTTTTGTTTCCCTGGTCTGTTTCTTTATCGGCGGCATGATCGTGGCCCGGCTCATTTACGGGAGGATGTCGTCATGACGATGCTCATCTATGGCCTGATCACCGGGATCGCCTTCGGTTTTCTTCTGCAAAAAGGGCGGGTCCTGCGTTACGACAAACAGCTCGGCGCCTTGCGGCTGCAGGACATGACGATCATCAAGTTCATGTTTTCGAGTGTCCTGGTCGGAATGGTCGGGGTTTATCTGCTGGTGGATTTCGAGCTTGCCAAACTCAGCATTAAGCCCACGGTTCTCGGCGGCAACGTACTTGGGGGGCTGGTTTTCGGCATCGGCTGGGGGCTGCTCGGCTACTGTCCCGGAACCTCGGCGGGAGCCCTGGCAGAGGGCCGCTGGGATGCGCTCTGGGGCATCCTGGGCATGCTGGCCGGGGCCGCCCTTTTTGCCGAGGCGTATCCCCTTATGAAGCAGACGGTTTTGACTTGGGGCGCTCTCGGGAAGATCACCCTACCCCAAGTCCTGGGAGTCAATCATTGGTTTGTCATAGTGCCGTTTATCGTCTTGGCCTTGGCCCTGTTCCAATTCATCGAAAAGAAAGGACTCTGACCAGGATCGCCGAGACACCCGGCCGAACGTGGCTGCGAGCTTGCGAGGGGAAGGCACTCTCGCTCAACTGATCAAACTGAGAGCGGGACGGCCAAAGTGGCCGCCCCGCTTCACTTAACCTCTCCGGATCTTCGGGAACAGGCGCAGGGCGTGTTGACCGTCTCCGCGCGCTTTAGTCGAACTCAGTGCTGGTGCCGGCCGCGGTCAACGCGGGTGAAGTGCCTGGCTATTTCCGCACAGCCGAGGATCAGCCAGTAAAAGCTCAGCATGACAATCAGCAGGACGAGCATTTCCATGGTGTGTCTCCTTTCTTCTGCCATTGCTGGAAATCTGTAGCTGGTTTTTTTATACACCCAACATCCTGAAAATCAACAGGTTTTTTTAAAAAAGCATTGCCTGGACAGGGCTTCGCAAAGGGTACAGCCAGCGGATGAAACGCCTTTGAGTGCCCCTGCCGGCAAGCCATTATCAACCGGCTTTTGAAATGTTGCCGGGAGTTGAGGGGATCCCCGATTGGCAAGTAAATAATGATTAATTGTACATATATGGCGCTTCGAGCCGAAGGCGCAGAGGGGGAAGGAGCGAGGTCTTGCCGGGATTGTGACCAGCAAAGCGGTCAAAGTGGAAATCGATTTTAGAGTGCCCCGAATTTTTTTATTTTTCGCAGCAGCGAAGGAAGCGAGGCCTTTTTTCGGTAAAGGCCTGTTTGTCGGCGGCCGGCTGCTCCTTTGTCCTCGGTATAAATACGGATGGTATTTATACGGGTTTTCGGGTGGGGTTGACTATGTCATAGTCAATGTGACTTTTTAGTTGAAAATATGCCGGGGGCAGGTCAACAGATCGGCATATCGATTTAACCCACAACATGATTCCAGTCATGGGGGGGGACAGCCGGGTCGCCAGGAAACTGGTAGCCCGGCTTCTTTTATGACGGGGCCAGATCCGAGCCGGTCGCGGGTACCGGCTCACGCGGGTCAGTTCAGCCAGCCCATCAACTGCAGGTGGCGGTACAGGTTGATCACCCCCATGCCGGCGACCAGCAGGCCGGCGCCACGCAACATCCACAACCGCGCCCGGCTGCCCAGCCATTGGGCGGCGCTGCCGATCACCAGCAGGGCCGGAACGGTGCCGAGGCCGAAGGCCAGAAGCATCAGTGCCCCGGTGGCGACGTCGGCGCTCTGCGCAGCGGTGATCGCGACAGCGTACAGGTAGCCGCATGGCAGGAAGCCGAAGAGCAGTCCCAAGGGGAGGGCCGAGAGTGCCGGCGGCAACTGGCGCAGCCGCTGCACGGCGGCAGTCATCGCGCGCAACGGGCCGGGAAAGTCGAGTTTGGAGACATTCGGTCCGGCAAGCACGCCGGCGGTGCCGAGCCCGACCAGGATGATGAACAGATCGGAGGCAATCAGCAGGGCGCGGGTGACCTCACTGAAGCGGTCGGTGTAGGCGAGCGCCGAGCCGAGCCAGCCGACCAGCGCGCCGATCAGGGTGTAGGTGGCCATTCTCCCGACATTGTAGAGCAGATGGAAACGCCAGGCGCCGGGGTGCTGACTGGCGGAGAGCGACAGAGCCCCGACCAGCCCGCCGCACATGCCGAGGCAATGCCCGGCGCCGAGCAGGCCGGTGACGAAGGCCATGGAGACGAGTGAGCCGCTCACTTCATGCGCACCTTGGGAATGTCGAAGATCATGATCTGGCTGCCGGCGGTGCCCTTTTCGGCCTGGCAGGTCATCCGCCAAGCCCCCTGCGCGCAGGTAAAAATCAATTCTCCCCCGTAGCTGCCGTCCTCACGTTCCGTCACCTTCGGGCGGTTTTCCGGCATCGCCATGGACGGCATGGTCAATTCGCAACGCACATTGGCCCCGGTCAGCGGGGTTCCGGCCGCATCCTTGATGGACAGGCGGAACGGGATCATGGTCATGGTAACCAGTGCATCGGTGTCAAGTTCGAGCACGGCGCTGCCCGAACCGCCCACTGCGGCCTGAAAGGTCACCGGGGCCGGCCAGGCGACAACGGGGCACAGGCCGAGGACAAGACCGAGGCAGATGGCGCTCAGGCGGCTGGCTGGCGAGTGGCTACCGAACATCAATGGTCTCCTTTGTCGTGGTTTTTGTCGTGGGCTTCGTCGTCATCGAGCATCCGGTACTTCGGCCCCTCCGGGTCGTCGAACTCACCGTGCCGCACGGCCCAGAGGAACACCAGCCAGACCGCCGCCCCGACACACAGGGAGAGAAAGATCAGGGCAAGAGTCGACGTGGCCATCAGCGGTCAATGCTCCTGCGTGAGGGGCGCGGCGTCAGGAGTGAGGCGTGCAAGCTGAAACCACGCAAAATATGATAGTATGTTTTTCAATAAATTCCCACAAAATATAGTTAAATTATCACTGTCCGGTTGATACTGCGACTCCTCACTCCTCGACTCAGCCGCAGTGAATTGCCCACAACGCACACCGAACTGATGGTCATGGCAATGGCGGCATGGATCGGCGCGAGCAGCCCCATGGCGGCCAGCGGCACGGCGCAGAGGTTGTAGGCGAAAGCCCAGAAGAGGTTCTGGCGGATGATGCGCAGGGTCCGTCGCGCCAGCTGCAGGGCATCCAGCAAGCGGCCGAGTTCGCTCCGGGTGAGCACCAGGTCGGATGTCGCCAGGGCGATGTCGGTGCCGCCGGCCATGGCACAGCCGACGTTGGCCAACGCCAAAGCCGGTGCGTCGTTGATGCCGTCGCCGACCATCAGCACCCGCCGGCCGGTACCGCGCAACTGGCGCAGGTGGGCACATTTGCCTTCGGGAGAGAGTTCCCCGTAGGCGGCAGCAATGCCGAGTTGTCCGGCGAGGCGATCGGCTGCCGCCTGACTGTCGCCGGTGAGGAGCACGGTACGCACCCCCTGATGATGCAGGGCCGCAACCAGGCCGGCGGCGCCGGGGCGGAGTGGGTCCTCGAACAGCAATCGTCCATGGTAGACGCCGGCTTGTCCCACATGGATCTCGGTCGCCGGGGTGGCACGGTGGGGGGGGAGGGCGATGCCGTGCTCTTCCAGTAGTCGCCGGCTGCCGACCAGCAACAGCCCCGCCTGCGTGTTGACGGCCAGGCCACGGCCGGGGAGGGTGCGCACCGCCTGGAGCGGAAACACGGTCAGCTGCCGGCGGCGGATTTCGCTGAGCACCCCGGTAGCCAGGGGATGGCTGCTCCCCCACTCGGCTGCCGCGGCCAGGGTCAGCAGCTGCTCCGTCGTACACCCGGTCGGTTCGATGCCGGCCAGTGTCGGCCTGCCGACGGTGAGGGTGCCGGTCTTATCGAAGGCCACGGTATCGAGCCGGGCTGCGGCCTCGAGGATGTCGCCGCCGCGGAACAGGATGCCGCGCCCGGCGGCTGCACCGCTGGCCACCAGAATAGCGGTAGGAGTGGCCAGGCCGAGAGCGCACGGGCAGGCGATGATCAGTACCGCGACGGCGGCCAGCAGCGGCGCCGTCTGCGAATCGGGGCGCAACGTCCAGTACAGCCAGG
>JBFYXI010000141.1:0-7239 GCA_041310635.1 Desulfuromonadaceae bacterium
GCACGTGGGCCAGGTAGGGGTCGCCGCCTTCGCTGAACTTCTGCGCCAGGGCAGGGGCGGCGAAGAGAATGGTCACCACGTCGCGCCCCCGTACGTGGACCTACACCAGCCCCTCGCGCACCCGGTGGGCCAGGGCGTCGAGATAGCCGGGCCAGTCATACCATTCGCGGATTATCGAGTAGCGCAGCTGCGGGTGATGCTGCTTCACCGCGCGGGCAAAATCGTTGAGGCTGCTGCCGGTGGTGGCGCCGGTGTAGTGCGGGTAGAGCGAGAGCACCACCGCCTGCTCGATGCCGTCAGCGCGCATCTGTCGCACCGCCTCGTCGGCACGCGGCACCCAGTAGCGCATCGCCACATAGGGGCGAACGTTTGCGCCGAGTGCACGGGCCACCCCCTGCACCTGGCGATTGGTCCACTCCAGCTGCGGGGACTTGCCGCCGATCTGCGCGTAGTTGAGCCGCACCTTCGGCGCGCGCAGGAGACTGATCAGTGCGGCGAAGGGCTTCTGCAACAGAGCCCCGGCCGGCAGCCGGATCAGTTCGCGGTCGGAAAAAAGCTGATAGAGAAATGGGCGGACCGCACTCAGCGAGTCCGGACCACCCATGTTCAATACGACGAGGCCGATCGGTTGGTCAGGAGTCATAAGATCTTCGTGAGACGTGAGGAGTGAGGCGAAAAGACTCAATACTCCTCTCTCTTCACGCCTCACTCCTCACGTTACTTGCGTGACAACCGATGAACGCACTCCACCATGAACTTGGCGTTTTCCGGTGGGACGTTGGGGAGGATGCCGTGGCCGAGGTTAAAGATGTGTCCCGGGCGCCCGGCGTTCTCGTCGAGGATGCGCTTGACCTCGCGCTCGATGTGCGCCTGCGGGGCGTAGAGCACGGTCGGGTCGAGGTTGCCCTGCACGGCGATCTTCGCGCCGAGGGCATCGCGGGCCGCGCCGAGGTTGACGTGCCAGTCGAGGCCGACGACGTCGGACCCGGCGCACTTGACCAGGTCGAGCATCGTCCCCGCCCCCTTGACGAAGTGGATCACCGGCACGCTGCGGTCGAGGCCGTTGATCAGCTTGATGGTATAGGGGAGCACATACTTTTCGTAGTCGCTCGGCGAGACGATCCCCCCCCAGGTATCGAAGATCTGGATCGCCTGGGCGCCGGCCTTGACCTGGGCGTTGAGGTAGAGGCGATCCATCTCGGTGATCTTGTCCATCAGTGCCGCATAGATCTCGGGGGCGGCGTACATCATCTTCTTGATGTGGGCGAAGTCCTTGCTGCCTTTCCCCTCGACCATGTAGCAAGCCAGGGTGAAGGGCGCCCCGCCGAAGCCGATCAGCGGCACCCGGCCCGCGAAGGCACGGCGCAGGATGCGGATCGTTTCCATGACGTACGGCACCCCTTCCTCCGGGTCAGGGATGCGCAGGGCCGCGACGTCGGCCATGGTGCGCACCGGGTTCTCGAACACCGGCCCCGGCACGAAGTCGAGTTTGAGCCCCATCGGCTCCACCGGGGTAAGAATGTCGGAGAAGAGGATCGCCGCGTCGGCACCGAGGTAGTCGATCGGCTGGATGGTGACCTCGGCGGCCAGCTCCGGGGTCTTGCACAGCTCGAGGAAGGTGCACTTGCTGCGCACCGCCATGTACTGCGGCAGGTAGCGGCCCGCCTGGCGCATCAGCCAGACCGGAGTGAAGTCGGTGGCCTCGCCGCGACAGGCTTTCAGAAAGGGGTAATCGGTAGACATGGGTTTGCTCCTGTTTTCTTCAAAGTCGGGACTGGGGACTTGGGACTAGGGGCTGGTTCGCCAGCCCCCAGCTACCAGCCCCCGATTATTTCGGTGCCAGTTCCGCGGCCTCTTTTTCCATCCGCTTCAGGGTGCGGCGCGGAATGTAGCTGCAGAACGGTTCCTCCTCCATGTAGTCGCCGTAGACCGCGTCGGCCCGTGCGCGGCAACCGCCGCAAACGTTGATGAACTCGCACTCCCCGCATTTCCCCTTGTACTTCTTGAAGTCGCGCAGGTCGTTGAACACCTTGGAGTTGAACCACAGTTCCCGGAACGGCACCTGCTTGACGTTGCCGACCGAAGAGTGGAAATAGGAGCACGGCTTGAGGTTGCCGAAGCAATCGATCAGGCAGATGGTCTGGGCGGCGATACAGCCCTTGCCGCCGCCGGTGGAGAAGGTCAGCGAGCGGCGCTGGAAGTCGACCCCTTCCGCCTTGGCCATCTGCGGCACCACCCGGTAATAGTGCGGAGCGCAGGTCGGGCGCATGAGAATCTCGTCCTCCTCGCGCTCCTGGTGGAAGTGCCACTGCAGGATCTCTTCGTAGTCCTCCTTGGAGATCAGTTCGTTCATGATCTCCTCGCCGCGCCCGGTGGGGACGATCATGAACATGTACCAGGCGGTCGCACCCAGCCCCTTGGCCACCCGGAAGGTGTCGCCGATGTCGTGCTGATTGCGCTTGGTGAAGGAGGAGTTGATCAGGAACTTGATGCCGTTGCGCTTGAGCGTCTCGGCAGCCTGCACCACGCCGGCGAAGGCGCCGGGGCAGGCGCGGAAGTCATCGTGAATCGCTGCGGTGGAGCCGTCCAGAGAGAGGGAGACCATCTTGATGTCGGCCTCCTTCATCTGCGCGCAGACCGCGTCGGTAATCAACGTGCCGTTGGTCGCCATGCACATGCGCAGCCCCTTCGACGTGCCGTATTTGGCAATGTCGAAGATATCGGCGCGCAGCAGCGGCTCGCCGCCGGAGAGGACCATGACCGGCTTGCTGACTTCGCAGATGTCGTCGATCAGCTTGAACGCCTCCTCCGTGGTGAAGTCGCCAATGGCGGCGTTCATGTCCGAGGAGCAGCGACAGTGTACGCAATTGAGGTTGCAGCGCTGGGTCGATTCCCAAGCGATCCATTTGGGGATGAACTCGTCGTTGGCAGCCGTCATGGCATCTCCCTGGTGGCGAATAAGAAAGGGCTCGGCGGCCAGGCCGAACCCAATTTTTAGTTATACACTACCGCTGGCTCGGCTGGCAAGGTGTAACGGCCCTTTGCTAACACAGGTGTAACGGCCCGCCCGCTGCCCAGCAACGCAGAAGGACGGCCGACTGGCCGCCCTTCCGTAGTCACTCGCGGGGAACGGTGGTCAGCCGTTGGCGGCATTGACCTGCGCCGTGCCGAACAATTCAGCAAAGATCTCGGCAACGGTCTCGATCCGTTCGGCGCGCCAGGCATTGGTGCCGCAGAAGATCAGCCCGGTCTTCACGTCGCCGCGCTGGGCGCGGTCGAGGGCATGCACGATGCAAAAGCGCTCCTGCTCGGCCTTGTAGCTGCACTTCTTCAGGCAGCCGGTCGGGCAGCCCGGATTCATCTCCAGGTCGCGGGCACGGATTGCGTCGATGTTGGCAATCAGGGCACGGCCGGGGAGGCCGGCCGGGCTCATCATCAGACCGATGTCCTCCTTGCGGCAGTCGAGGTAGGCCTGCTTGAAAGCCGGCTCCGCATCGCACTCCTCGGTGCAGACGAAACGGCTGGCCATCTGCACGCCGTCGGCCCCCTGGGCCAGGGCATGTTCGAGATCGGCACGGTCCCAGATGCCGCCGGCGGCGATCACCGGGATGTCGGCGCCGAACTCGTCGCGGAAATAGGCCTTGACGCCGCGCACCGTGGCATACTGATCGTAGCTGCCATCACCGATCTTCTCCAGCTTTTCACCGAGATGGCCACCGGCGGTATCGGGATCCTCGACCACCACCGCGTCGGGGAGACGACGATAGGCCTTGCTCCACTTGCGGGCGATCAACTCAGCGGCCTTGACCGAGGAGGCGATCGGCACCAGTGCCACGTCGGGCCAATCGGCAGTCAATTCGGGCAGGTTGAGCGGCAGTCCGGCTCCGCTGACGATGATCTTGGCGCCGCCCTCGCAGGAGGCTCGCACCATGTCGACGTAGTCGGTGATGGCCACCATGCAGTTGGTCCCGATCACGCCGTCGGGCGCAATCGCGTAGGCCTTGCGCAGCTCGTCCTTGAGCGCCTGCGGCTGGGCTCCGAAGTAGTTGTTGCCATCATAGCGCGGCGTGTTGAGCCCCAGACCCGGGGTGGCCACCAGTCCGACGCCGCCGCACTTGGCGACATGGCCGGCCAGGTTGCCACCGGAGATGCGCACCCCCATGCCACCCTGGATCAACGGATAACGGACTTCGTGCTTGCCGATTTTCATGCAACTGCTCCTGTCGTGGCTGACAACGCTACGGTCTGAACACCGCAGATTTGTGGTCATCATACCAGAGCCGGCCGCGGGTGAATGTAATAGTTGTGTAAAAATAAGACCTTTTCCCTCTTGCCGGAGGCCGGTCGAGATGCTAAAGAGGAAGCATGAGGTGGTGGCGCTCCCTGTTCAATCCCCTGTTCGCGTTCATCGCCATCCAGCTGGTCTGGGTGGTCATGGTGGCAGGCTGGCTCTACTGGTTCCTCGGCAGTCACCGCAAGCTGCGGGCCCTGGCCGAAAAATACAGCCCGGAGCTGCTCACCGGCGGCCCGGACTGGGTGATTCTGGCGGAAGGGTTGCTGCTGTTGGTGGCCATCCTCGCCGGCGTCTACGTGATCTTCCTGTTCTGGTCGCGGCAGGCGTCCCTGTTGCGCGAGCAGCGCCTGTTCATCTCCCAGGTCACCCACGAGCTCAAGTCGCCGCTGGCTTCCCTGCAGCTGCACCTGGAGACGATCCGCCGTCACCAGCCGCCCCCCGAACGGCTGGCGGCCTTCCTGGAAACCATGCTGGCCGACGCCGGCCGCCTCAACGGCCTGATCGACAACCTTCTCTCGGCCAGCCGGGTCGATCAGAAGAACTGGGCACTGCACCCTCAGAACACCGATTTCTCGGCCTTCGTCGAGCGTTACTTCCGCTCCCGCCAGTTCACCCTTCCCCGCGCCGGCAAGCTGATCCTGGAGATCGAACCGGACCTGCATGCGATGATCGACCGCGACGTCATGGAAACCGTCTTCCGCAATCTCCTGGAAAACGCCATCCTCTACTCCGATGGGCCGCCGGACATCACCATCCACCTGCGCAGCAGGGGGGAGCGCTGTCTTCTCGACTTCGCCGACCGCGGCCGCGGCATCGAAGCCTCCCACCCGCGCCAGATCTTCAACATGTTCTACCGGGTGCGACGCAAGAATGAAAACATCCGCGGCTCCGGCCTGGGGCTGTTCATCGTCCGCGCCAACATCCAGCGGCATGGCGGCCGGATCAGCGTCGAGAGCGCCGGGCCCGGCAAGGGCACCACCTTCCACATCACCCTGCCGCGCTGCCAGCCCGACACCGGCGGAGAAACCCCATGAACCGCCCGCACATCCTGCTGGTCGAGGACGAAACCAACATCGCCCAGGCGCTGCTGTTCAACCTCGAACTCGAAGGCTACCGGGTCACCCATGCCACCACCGGGGCTACCGCCCTGGCCAGCTTTGCCAACGAGCGCTGCGACCTGGTGATCCTCGACCTGATGCTGCCGGACAGCCACGGCATCGAGATCTGCCGGCAGATGCGCCGCCAGGACAAGCGTCTGCCGATTCTGATCCTGACGGCTCTGGGGGAGGAGGAGCACCGGGTCGACGGCCTGCATGCCGGGGCCGACGACTATCTGACCAAACCGTTCAGCCTTGGCGAGTTCCTGCTGCGGGTCAAGGGGATGCTGCGCCGTTCGGCATGGTATCGTCCGGCGCGCGCCGGCGAGATCGCCACCTTCGGCGCCAACTGCGTCAATCTGGCGGAATTGACCGCCGAGACTCCGCGCGGAATGGTCACCCTGACCGAACTCGAAGGGCGCATGCTGGCCACCTTCCTTGCCAACGAGGGGCGGATTCTGAGCCGCAGCGAACTGCTCGAGCAGGTGTGGGGGCTGACCGCCGACACCGAGACCAGGACCCTCGACAACTTCGTGGTCCGCCTGCGCAAGCATTTCGAGGACGACCCGGCCAGCCCCCGCCATTTCCAGACCGTGCGCGGCCGCGGGTACCGGTTTATCAAGGAACCGGAGACTGAAACCAGGAGCTCTTGATGCCTTTGATGATTTGCATTGCTCGGGCTCAACGGCTATAAAGGTTTTTCAACTCCACCCATGACAATCTTTGCAATAGGAGGCTAACGATGAGAGCTGTGCTGCTCGATGGTTTCGGCGGGCTGGAGGTGTTAAAGGTTGGCGATGTCGACACTCCCAGGCCGGGGGAAGGGCAGGTCCTGGTCAAGGTGGCGGCGACCACCATCAACCGCCCCGACCTGGTCCAGCGCGAGGGGAAATACCCGCCGCCGCCGGGGGATTCGGACATCCTCGGCCTGGAAGTGGCCGGCATCATCGCCGAGCTCGGCCCGGGCGTGAGCGACTGGCAGGTCGGTGACCGGGTGATCTCCCTGGTCGGCGGCGGCGCTTACGCCGAGTACGCCGTCGCCTACGCCAGCCATCTGATGCGTATCCCCGAGAACATGAGCTTCAGCGAGGCCGCCTGCGTCTGCGAATCGTACATCACCGCATTCCTCAATGTCTTCATGATCGGCGGTCTCAAGGATGGCAATACCGTCATCCTGCACGGCGGCGGCGGCGGGGTGAACACCGCGGCGATCCAGCTGTGCAAAGCGCTTACGCCGAACACCAAGATCATCGTCACCGCCCACCCCACCAAGCTCGACCGGGTCAGGCAACTCGGTGCCGACCTGGTGATCGATTTCACCACCACCCCGGACTTCTCGGAGGCGGTCAAGGAGTTCACCAACAAGAAGGGGGTCGACGTCATCCTCGACCACGTCGGCGCCAAGTACCTGGCGCCGAACATGAACGCCCTCGGCTATGCCGGGCGCCTGGTGATCATCGGCGTCATCAGCGGCATCAAGGCCGAGTTGAACCTGGCCCTGATGATGGTCAAGCGCCAGCAGATCATCGGTTCGGTGCTGCGTTCCCGCCCGGTCAGGGACAAGGCGGCAATTGTCGCCGAGTTTACCAAAACCGCCCTGCCGAAATTCGCCGACCGCACCATCGTGCCGATCATCGAGAAGGAGTTCCCTCTCGACCAGGTGGTGGAAGCCCACCGGATGATGGAGGAGGACCGGCACTTCGGTAAAATCGTCCTGAAAGTCGCGGATTTCTAACAGGCACTATGTACTGCGGCCGCTCAAAAATGCCCAGGTGCAAGGCGCCCGCAGATCGAGGAGTGAGGCGTACCTTGATGGTACGTCGCAGCGACGAGAGCAAGGGCAACGCC
>JBFYXI010000193.1:0-7084 GCA_041310635.1 Desulfuromonadaceae bacterium
CCGCCGCGGCGGTCCCGCCGACATCATGGCCCGGCGCTTCGTGATGGCGACGACCGCGGAGGAGTGCACGACCGGATATCAGGTGTGCACCACCGTGGAGGATGGTAATTGCACGACTGAGAACGTGTGCACGACCGTGGAAGACTGCACGACCGAGAACGTGTGCGTGGCTAATGCAACCAATCCCGCATACAAGCCAAATCCTACGTGCAATACCAAACCAAATCAGCTGAAGTGCTATCCATACGTCACCCCGGACGGAACCCCGACGTATGAGGTACAATTCTGCGGGGACGTCACCACCTGCGAGGACGTCACCACCTGCGAGGACGTCACCACCTGTGTGGATGTGGCCACCTGCGAGGGGCTGGAAAACTGCCAGGAGGTGACCAACTGCACCGGCGGTATGGATGACAATGTCAACCCTTACGGCTATTACAACATGGAGTGCGTGAACCATGATGGCGCCGATGCCTGGGCCTTCAGAACCGATCTGGGGCAGCCGTCGAACGCGCGCTATGTCAAAGGTCTGTGCGCGGCACCAGCGATCAACCTCTCTAGCAACACCATCATCACCGGCGAGACCTGCGGTGATGCTGCGACCTGTCTCACGGCATTCCCGTTCAACGACTACTACGATGATCTTGACATGACGGATGCCGAGCCGATCTCCAAGATCAACTATTGGCAGCAGTACGGCGTGGGTTATGGCGAAACGCCACCGACGGACTGGATTCTTTTCAATGAAAACAGCCTCGACGACCTGTCCTGGGAGAACCCCTACGACATGGCCAAGGGGCATCGCGGCTTCCTGGCCGGCGACATGGTCATGGCCATGTACGGCTGGACCAACAACTGGAAAGCCCTCACCGAGGCCAAGGACATCGTCAACCTCTACGTGCGGCGCTCCTTCGACGGCGGCAAGACCTGGACCACGCTGCCGGCGAGCTTCACCCACACCAACGACGTCACCTACAGCGGTGGCGGCACCACCACCTGCGAGTGGTACGGATTGACGGGTTCTGAAACCGAGTACGCGGAGTGTCTGCCCTACGCTGCCGGTGCGTTCGAACAGGCCCGCAACGTCTCGCAGCTCCTCGGCAACAAGGTGACGGTCCTCGACCCGCGCTACTCGCCGACAACCCGCAGCATCACCACTCCATGGGTGACGACTTCCTCGTTGCCAGCAGGCTTTGTCGCCCCTGGATATCTCGACGACACCCGTGACCCGTCGCGCTTTTTCATGATCTACGAGACGGGCCACAGCAGCGCCTACGACGCCGGTGAGGCGCCGCCCCTCGACCTCTTCTACAGCCGCGCGGTGAACTGGGGCGATGACTACCTGGTTTGGGCGGATACTGCGGAAGAATGTTTGGAGACGGTCACAGGTTACCCCGAGTTCTGCAACGAGTTCGACGCGATCGAGGGGAGTCAGTTCCTTGAATCCGGCGAGGCCTCGGTGACCTGCAGCCCAGGCGGCCAGTTCTTCTACTCGGTCTGGAACCAGTGGGACTTCGACAATGCCGGCAACGAAATCGGTGCCGACGCGTGGTTCAGGAGGGTTCTCTTCCTGGACGATTACGTCCCGGCAGATGACTCGACAACTCCTTAAAAAGCAGTCTGGCAAAGTCGGAGGCCAGGAAAGATAATAGTTAGATTGTCGAGCGCCCCAAAAGGGGAGAAAGGTAAAAGCTGAAAGGCAGGGAGCCAGCTCGAAGGGTGCTGGCTCCCTGTTTTAATCTCGCTATCATTATCAGGATCGGACTAGCCTCAGAACAAAGATTTCTAACGATTTCTCTACGAACGGAGGAAACCTCATGCAACGCATGGCACGCACCGTTTTCCTGCTCCTGGCGCTGCTGGCGGGCCTGATCGCGACCGCCATGGCCGCCCCTCCCGAACGGGCGAGCTACATCGTCGTCCTGAATGAGAGGGCGGCTTCACCCGCGGTTGCCGCCCGGGAGATCGCCGGCCAAGCCAACGGGCAGGTCGGCTTCATCTACCAGCACGCGCTCAAGGGCTTTTCCATCAGTGTGCCACCCCAGGCGGCGGCCGCCCTGGCAAAGAACCCGCTGGTCAAGTACGTGGCCACCGACGACGTCCGCCAGGCCTCTGCCCAGACCTTGCCCACCGGCATCCAGCGCATCTTCGCCGCCGGCAACGCCAACCTCGACATCGACGGCAGCGACAATTACCGGATCGATGTCGACGTGGCCGTCATCGATACCGGCATCGATTTCCAGCACCCCGACCTGAACGTGGCCGGCGGCGTCACCTGCGCCAGCGGCGGCGCATTCAACAGCACCTGTGTGGCTGGCGGCGGCGACGATGACAACTATCACGGCACCCACGTGGCCGGGACCATCGGCGCGCTGGACAATGACTTCGGCGTGGTCGGCGTCGCCCCCGGGGCGCGCCTGTGGGCGGTCAAGGTCCTCAATTCGCGCGGCACCGGTTTTACCTCCTGGATTGTCGCCGGGATCGACTGGGTCGCCGCCAATGCCGACACGATCGAGGTGGCCAACATGAGCCTCGGCGGCGCCGGCTTCAACCAGGCCGAGTACGATGCTATCCAGGGCGCCGTCAACAAGGGGGTGGCTTTCGCTGTGGCCGCCGGCAACGAAGACGCCGATGCCGGCAGCTACAGCCCGGCGGCCTTCGACAACGTCCTCTCAGTCAGCGCCCTGGCCGACTTCGACGGTAGCGCCGGCGGTCTCGGCGCGCCGACCTGCACCGCCGACCAGGACGACACCCTGGCCGACTTCAGCAACTGGGGCGCGGCCGTCGACATCGCCGCCCCGGGGGTCTGCATCTATTCAACCTACCCGTTGGAAAAGGGCGTCTACGGCACCATCAGCGGCACCTCCATGGCCAGCCCCCACGCCGCCGGGGCCCTGGCCCTGCTGGCAAGTGCCGACAAACCGCTCAACGCAACCGATGTTTACGCTCTGTACAACCAGGTGAAGAACGCCGGCAATTTCGACTGGCAGGATGATTCCGGCGATGGCATCAAGGAGCCGCTCCTCGATGTGCAAAGCTTTGTCCCTGCGTTGATCGCCACCGGCACCAGCAATACCCCGCCCGTCGTCACCATCACCAGCCCGGACGACGGGGCGACGTTCGCTGCGGCGGAACTCATCGACTTCGCCGGCACGGCCAGTGATCCGGAAGCTGGCGACCTCTCCGCCAGCCTGGCTTGGAAATCCACCGTGGACGGGCCGATCGGCGCCGGCGCTTCCTTCAGCGCAACGCTCAGCGGCGGCGTACACACCATAACGGCCACGTCGAGCGACGGCACTTTGTCCGGCAGCGACAGCATCGTCATCACGGTGGGTAATGGCGGCAGCGGGATCGAGCTCAGCGTCAGGGCGTACAAGTCGAGAAGCGCCAAGTATGCCGACCTGACCTGGAACGGCGCGGCATCTGCTTACGTGGATATCCACCGCGACAGCAGCATCGTTGCTTCAACCCTCAACGACGGGGCCTACACCGATGCTGTGAGCAAGAAAGTCACCACGGCCACCTACAAAGTGTGCGAGGCCGGGACCACGACCTGCTCGAATGACGTGACGGTGAGCTGGTAGGTGACCCCGTGCCGGTAGCGTCGGCGGGAAGTTCCCCTGGACAGGGCCGGGAGTTCACTCCCGGCTTTTATTGAAAGATGATCGGGCGAGCGCCGCGGAATCAGAAAGGCCGCCTGCTGGCGGCCCCTGATGATCCGGGAAGAAACTTATTTGCAGGTTATCTCCGATTGATACTTGGTGAGCTTGCGCACCCGGCCATCGGCGTCGTACTCGACCGGGCCCGACGATGCGTTGATGGTATCGTAACCCCTCGGACACAATTTTTCGGCCTGGGCGGCACACTCACTCTTTTTGTAGCATTGAACCAGATACGAGACCTTCCCCTGGGCGCTGACCAGCTGCCTTGGCTTCGGTGACGCCGGCAGCGGCATGCAACCGACACATGCGACTAGGAGACTGGATACCAGTGCGAGAGTCAGAGATTTCATGCCACGGCCTCTCCTTTACGTTGCGAAATGTGCCGGTCGACCTTCGCGCCGGGACATCCCCGGACGGGCACCCCGCCGGAGGTCGCGACTTCAACCTAACATGCCGTAAATTCTAGCATTGTGCCGATTCCCGGCGCAAGCCAAAACCGCCTGTGTTGGCCATGGCCCAAACCCGGCCAAATTGTTCAAGAACGGCCAGATTTTTTTGTAACCTTTTCCTCAAGAGTATTCGTCGAAGGACAGGAAAATTCCATTGAACCTGCGGAGGATGCCATGACCATGCGACTTTTGCGCTGTGCCGGCCTCGCCTTCCTGCTGGCATTCCTTTGCGCCAATGCCCGCGCGAGCAGCACGATCAGCGAATTCGAACTGATGAAGCCCGATGTCCTGGGACTCTCCGTCGGCATCGGCTTTGAGTTCGCGACCGGCGATTATGGTACGGACGAAACCGTCGACAGTTGGCGGATTCCCTTGTATGTCGAATGGTCGCCTTCCGAGCGTTTCAGCCTCGCGGTGGAGATCCCCTACGTCCACCAGAGCCAGACCGGGGAGACTGTCCTGCTCGGCGGCGCGCCGGCCCCGACCAGGCCAGGCTCCGGCAACGGCAAGATGGGCGGTGATGAACCGGCCGAAATCACCACGACGACAGCGGATACAAGCAGTTCCGAGGGGGGGATGGGCGACATCACCCTCGATGCCAGCCTTGCCCTGCTGCGCGGCGACGGGCAAAGCCCGCGCCTGCTCGCCCTGCTCTACGCCAAGCTGCCGACGGCCGACGAGGACAAGGGCCTGGGCACCGGGGAATTCGACTGGGGGGGCGGGCTTGGCATCGGCAAGCGCTTCGGCAGCTGGTCAACCTATGCCGAAGCGCTCTACATCGAGCCGGGAACTTCGGATCGCTACGACCCGGAGGGTTACTGGGAATGGCTCGCCTCACTGAGCTACCGGACCGGCGGCGACCTGCTGCCGGGGGTGTCGATATCCGGCGGGACAGCTCCCTTCGACGGTGCAGACGACCCGCTCGAGGTCAAGTTCCGGCTCGGCGCCTTCACCAGTCAGCAGACCAGCTTCAACCTCTACGTTGCACGTGGCCTGAGTGACGGCCGCCCGGAGTGGGCCGCCGGAATTTTCGGCTACTTCGACTTCTAGTGGCTCAGTCAACGACCGACCAAGCTGTCCGGCCAAATGCCAAAGGCCACCCCAAGCGGGTGGCCTTTGGCATTGCCAGCCAGGCTATTACTGGCTTTCGTTACAGAACTTATTCCTGCAGCGGGGCCTGCACCGGCTCCACGCCGCCTTGCTGCTGCAACTTCAGCTGATTCTCCATACCGCCCTGCTGCTGTAGTTGCAGCTGATTTTCGATGCCACCCTGCTGCTTGAGCTGCTGCTGATTCTCGATTCCGCCCTGCTGCTTGAGCTGCTGCTGATTCTCGATGCCGCCTTGCTGCTTGAACTGCTGCTGATTCTCGATTCCGCCTTGCTGCTTGAACTGCTGCCGATTCTCGATGCCGCCCTGCTGCTTATGCTGCTGCTTTTGTTCGAATCCGCCCTGCTGCATTGTGCGTTGCTGGGTCATCGTTCCACGTTCCTGGCGCATGGCTGCTGCCCCGGAGCCGCCTGCGCCAGAACCGCCGTTCCTGCCTGCCGTAGCCAGCACAGGCATGGTCATCGAAGCGGCGAGCACGGCGGCCAAAGCAAGAGTGATCTTTCGATTCATGGTGTTTCCTCCTGTTGCTGTGATGAAGAATTCTACGCTTTAGACGAGGAAAACCACTGGAAAGTTTACACCAAAACCCGGGCAGTTTCGAATGGCGTTGAGCCGGCGGAGCATCCCCGGAAGGTGACGGGAAGAGGAAGCCAAAGGTCGGGCTTGGCCTTCCTTTGCACGCGACTGGCGGCTGGTCAACGCCGGCCGTGGCCGCTTCCGCCTGGCATCGGACGATCGAAAAAACGCTCGCGCAGCACGCGCCGGCGCTCCAGGCGATCTTCCGACGAGAGCTGTTGGAGCTCCCTGAGCTGGGCCTTCAACTCCTTGCGCTGTTCCGGGGTGAGTTCGTCGAGACGCCGGCTCAGTTCCCGTAGCTTGGCCTTTCGTTCAGGCGGGAGTTGCTGCCATTCCCTGAAACGCTCCTTGAGCCGCTGCTGTTCATCGGCAGGCATGCTGCGAAACGCCTCCAGCCGTTCGCGCAGCAGCTTCTGCTGTGCTGGCGACAAGGACTTGAACTCATGATAGCGCTCGCGCAGTTGCTGGCGCTGGTCAGGGGTGAATTGCTGCCAGCGCTGCAAGGCTTCGGCAGGGACCTCTCCTGGCGCGGTCTGGCCAGGATTTGCCCCGAGGGCGACAGCGGGCAGCGCCAGCAGAATTGCTGCAAACAAGAGCAGAATACGGGTATTCATTGGCTTTCCTCGAGGACAGAGACTTCCTTGATCTCCTTGAGCAGCTCCAGCATTTCCAAAAGTTCGAGCATCGCCACGATCTCGCGATCTTCAGCGCTCAGTTCGACCGCCGGTTTCTCCCGGGGCGGCTCCTGCGGCGGGCTCTCTTTCACAGCCGCACCGGCTGCGCCTCCGGCCAGGAACAGGGCGAGCAGCAAAACGACCCACTGCGAGCGGTTCATCAGAGACTCTCGATCTCCCGCAACAGGTCGTAGTCCTGCAGCAGGGCGAACTCCTGCAGCAGGTCGAGCTGCTCGACCAGCTCAAAATCGTTCCGGGCCGGACGCTCCACCAGAAGCGGGGCGGTGCGATCACCCGGGCTGATCAGCATGACCGCCACCCCGAAGACCCCGGCAGCAACCAGCGCTCCTCCCCACCTGGGCAGCATAAGGAGCGAACTGCGCTGGGTGCGGGCGGAGACCGCTTCGGCGAAGGTGAGCTTTTGCGCGGCGCTCAGGTGCAGATCGGTCCGCGGCACCACGGCAAGACTTGCCTGCATCTCAGCGAGCGCAGTACGGCAGTCCGGGCAGTCCGCCAGGTGCTTTTCCACGACCAGGCGCTCTGGGGGGGGGAGTTCCGCGTAGTGGTACAGGACCAGTTGCTCTTCACTGCATGCGGTGCGGCGATGCATTACGA
>JBFYXI010000087.1:0-4754 GCA_041310635.1 Desulfuromonadaceae bacterium
TTCTTCGTTCTTGATGATATCGGCGGCATTGTCCTTGACTTTGTTGACCTGGCGGCGCTCTTCGGCGTCGACGTACTCGGCCTTGGTGGTCGGGAAGCCGTCGGCGGCCTTGTTCAGGCCGGTGACGTGGAACTTGTAGCCGGAGCCGAAAGAAGCCAGCGGCGGCACCTGCCCCTTGCTGGCGTCGAAGGGCTTGTAAGTTTCCGGCGGATCGGTCGGCGGGGTGCGGTCGATGACTTCCAGTTCACCCGGTTCGGGGAAGACGATGCGCTCGCGCATGTGGCCGACGATCTCGTCGAACAGCACCTGCACCGGCATGCGGTACTTTTCGGCCAGATTGAAGGCGCGCACGGTTTCGGTGAAGATCTCCTGCACCGAGGCCGGCACCAGGGCAATGGCCGCATGGTCGCCGTGGGTTCCCCACATGGCCTGCATCACGTCGGACTGGCCGGGGCCGGTCGGCATGCCGGTGGAGGGGCCGCCGCGCATGACGTTGATGATCACGCAGGGGACTTCGGCGATGCAGGCATAGCCGATCAGTTCCTGCTTGAGGGAGACGCCCGGACCGGAGGTCGCGGTGATCGACTTGGCGCCGGTCAGGGAGGCGCCTATAACCGCGGCCATGGCGGCGATTTCGTCTTCCATCTGGATGAACTTGCCGCCGATGGTCGGCAGTGAAATCGACAGTTCCTCGGCGACTTCGGTCGACGGGGTGATGGGGTAGCCCGCAAAGAATGTGCAGCCGGCGTACATAGCGCCAGCGGCACAAGCCTGGTTCCCCTGCAACAAGGCAACTTTTTTAGCCACGTTCACTCTCCTTGTATGGGAAATTGGATGGTTGTCAGGCGTCGTGGACCTTGATTGCAAAGTCCGGGCACAGCAGTTCGCACTGCATGCACTTGATGCAATCTTCGGGGCGTACGACTTTGACCAGGAAGACGTCCATTTCCAGGACATTCTTCGGACAGAACTCGACGCAGATGCTGCAGCCCTTGCAGTTGCGTTCGATGACTTCGAGTCTGGCACTGCTCATTCCGGTTGATCTCCTTTTTTATGGTTTGGCTGAAACTTTTTCGCTCCAGTAAATTAGTGGAACAAACGACGAAACGCTAGCATAAAAACGGTCCCGGCGCCACCCCTAAAATTATGGTTTTGCGCGGTTTTTCGAGATAATTCTGCACGCCGGCAAAACATAAAAAGAAGGGCAATGTCGCCATTGCCCTTCTTCCGACCGGGGTTCCGGTATCTGGTTACTTCATGCTGTCGACCAACCCTTTGACGGCGGCCACCGATTTGTCCATCATCGCCTGCTCGGCGGCGTCGAGTTTGAACTCGAGGATCTTCTCGGCGCCCTTGGCACCGATGACCACGGGTACGCCGACGTAGTAGCCCTTCACGCCAAACTCGCCGTTCAGGTAAACACAGGTCGGCAGAACGCGCTTCTGGTCCTTGAGGAACGATTCGGCCATGGCGATGGCCGAGGAGGCCGGGGAGTAGAAGGCCGACCCAGTCTTGAGCAGGGCCACAACTTCGCCGCCGGCGCCGCGGGTGCGCTTGACCATGGCGTCCATGACGTCCTGCGCCTTTTTCTTCGACTTGTATTTCTTCTCCAACAGGTCCATGACCGGAATCCCCTGCACGCTGGCATAGCGGATCAGCGGCACCATGTCGTCGCCGTGCCCGCCGAGGGTCATGGCATTGACGTCCTTCACCGACACGCCCAGTTCCCAGGCGATGAAGGCCATGAAGCGGGCCGAGTCGAGCACGCCGGCCTGACCGATGACGCGGTGGTACGGGAAGCCGGTGATTTTCTGGCAGAGGGTCACCATGGCGTCAAGCGGGTTGGAGATGACGATGACGAACGATTTCGGGGCGAATTTTTTGATCCCTTCGGCCACCGAGGACATGATCTTGGAGTTGACTTCGATCAGGTCGTCGCGGCTCATGCCGGGCTTGCGGGGGAGGCCGGCGGTGACGATGACCACGTCGGCGCCCTTGATGTCCTCATAGCTGTTGGTCCCCTTGAGGCACACGTCGAAGCCGTCGACCGGAGCGGCTTCGGCGATGTCGAGCATCTTTCCTTGGGGCAGCCCCTCGACGATGTCGAACATCACCACGTCACCCAGTTCGCGCAGGGCGCAGAGCTGCGCCAGTACGCCACCAATCTGCCCACCGCCGATCAACGCAATTTTCGGTCTCGCCATTGTCTCTCTCCTCGGATTAGGGAAATAGGATAGGGGCGGAGCCGTATGGCCCCGCCCCGCCCGTGTTGAATCAGATGCTGTCGATGATCGCATTCAGCGTGGCGCTGGGGCGCATGGCCTTGGCCACCTTCTGCTTGTCAGGGTGGTAGTAGCCGCCCATGTCGACCGGCTTGCCCTGAGCGCCAATCAACTCTTCGTTGATTTTCGCCTCGTTGTCCGCCAACAGTTTCGCCACCTTGGCGAACTTGGCCTTCAGTTCCTGGTCCTCGTTCTGCGCGGCCAGGGTTTCCGCCCAGTAGAGGGCAAAGTAGAAGTGGCTGCCGCGGTTGTCGATCTGGCCGACCTTGCGGGCCGGCGACTTGTTGTTGTCGAGGAACTTGGCCAGCGCCTGGTCCATGGTCACGCCCAGCAACTTGGCCTTGGCATTGTTGAAGGTCGCACCCAGATGCTCCAGGGAGGCACCGAAGGCTGAGAACTCACCGAGCGAATCCCAACGCAGGTAACCTTCTTTGACGAACTGCTGGACGTGCTTGGGTGCCGAGCCGCCGGCACCGGTCTCGAACAGGCCGCCGCCGGCCAGCAGCGGGACGATGGAGAGCATCTTGGCGCTGGTGCCCAGCTCCATGATCGGGAAGAGGTCGGTCAGGTAGTCGCGCAGCACGTTGCCGGTGACCGAGATGGTGTCCTGTCCCTTGCGGATCCGGGCCAGGGAGAACTTCATCGCCTCGACCGGCGGCAGGATATGGAATTCCAGCCCGGCGGCGTCATGGTCCTTCAGGTACTTCTCGACCTTGGCGATAACGTTGGTGTCATGCGCCCGGTTCTTGTCGAGCCAGAAAACCGCCGGCGCACCGGTGGCGCGGACGCGGTTCACGGCCAGTTTCACCCAGTCCTGGATCGGAATGTCCTTGACCCGGTACAGGCGCCAGATATCGCCTTCCTCAACGGCATGCTCCATCAGCGTCTTGCCGTCGGCGGCGACCACGCGGATGGTGCCGTTGGCCGGGAGTTCAAAGGTGGTGGGGTGGGAGCCGTACTCTTCGGCCTTCTGCGCCATCAGCCCGACGTTGGGGACCGAACCCATGGTGACCGGATCGAAGGCTCCGTTTCTCTGGCAGTCCTCGATGATCTCTTTGTACATGGTGGCGTAGCAGCGGTCGGGGATCATCGCCTTGGTGTCCTGCAATTTCCCTTCGGCATTCCACATCTGGCCGGCTTCGCGAACCACCACCGGCATGGAGGCGTCGACGATGATGTCGTTGGGGGTGTGCAGGTTGGTGATCCCCTTGTCGGAATCGACCATGGCCAGCGCCGGACGCTGCGCATAGACCGCCTTGATGTCAGCCTCGATCTCGGCCTGCTTGGCTGCCGGGAGCTTCTCGATTTTCTTGTAGAGGTCACCGATCCCCAGGTTAGGATTGACGCCCAGTTCTTTAAGGGTGGCGGCGTGTTTCTCGAACACGTCCTTGTAGAAGACCGTCACGGCGTGGCCGAACATGATCGGGTCGGAGATCTTCATCATGGTCGCCTTGAGGTGCAGCGACAGCAGGATGCCGCTCTTTTTGGCATCCTCGATCTGGTCGGCGAAGAACTTGCGCAGAGCATTTTTGCTCATGAAAGACGAAGAGAGAATCTCCCCCTTGGAGGCAGTCAGCTTGTCCTTGAGGACGGTGGTCTTGCCGTCGGCGACCAGTTCGATTCTGAAGTCGCCGCCATTCTCCATGGTCACCGACTTCTCGTGGGCATAAAAGTCGCCGCCGGTCATGTGGGCGACGTGCGCCGTCGAACCGGGCTGCCAGGGGCTCAGCGGCACGGTCTTCGGGTTCTTGCGGGCATATTCCTTGACCGCGATGGGCGCCCGGCGGTCGGAATTGCCCTCGCGCAGCACCGGGTTGACGGCGCTCCCCAGGCACTTGGAATAACGCTCCTGGATCTCTTTCTCGGCAGCGTTTTTGGGTTCTTCCGGATAGTCGGGGAGCTTGTAGCCCTGGCTCTGCAGTTCCGCGATCACTTCGATCAACTGGGGAACAGAGGCGCTGACGTTGGGCAATTTGATGATGTTCGCTTCGATTTTCTGGGTCAGTTCGCCCAGCTGTGACAGATAGTCCGGGATGCGCTGCTCCTCGGTCAGATATTCGGGGAAGGTGGAGATAACCCTGCCGGCCAGGGAGATGTCCCGGGTTTCCACTTCGACTCCGGTGCCCTTGGTGAAGGCTTGGATGATCGGCAGCAGAGAGTAAGTGGCCAATGCGGGGGCTTCGTCGATTTCGGACCAGATAATCTTGTGGGTATCCATTGTGATCTTCTCTCCTTGGGGTTGTTATGCCGGCATCACTAAAAGGTTTAATGAAAGGCAAAGGACCTTCATCTCAATACGGTCGTTCGCGGAAGCAGCCTTGCCCGGCCAGCGTCAGATGGGAAAGCGTCTTCCAGAATCAGGAACTTTTGCTGTTTTAATGCATCAAGGGCAAACTTCCTGCCTGCCATCCTGAGTGCCAATGCGGGAAAAGTCCCCGGCAAAGTGTATACAGTATACAAACAGGGCAAAGC
>JBFYXI010000200.1:0-4079 GCA_041310635.1 Desulfuromonadaceae bacterium
TACATCAAACAGATGGGGTTGCTGCGCCAAGCCAATCCGATCCTCGAAAAAATCGTCGGCAGCTGCAACGAGACGGCCTACGTGGCAATTTTCAAGGAGGGCTCCATCGTCTACCTCGACGTGATCGAGACCGACATGACGGTGCGCGTCGTTTCCCGGGTCGGGTCCCGCCTTCCCGCTTACTGCACGGCCTCGGGAAAGGTTCACCTGGCCCACCTGAGCGATGACGAAATCAACGAACTCTTCCCGAACCGGCAATTCAAGAGTTACACCAAAACCACCATCACCGACCGTGAACAACTCAAGGAAGTCCTCAAGACCGTTGCCGAAAAAGGCTACGCCATCGACGACGAGGAGATGGACATCGGCGTACGCTGCGTCGCCGCCCCGATCCGCGATTACACCCGCCGCATTGTCGGCGCCATCAGCATCTCCGGCCCCACCATGCGCCTGAGCGACGAACGGATCGAAAAGGAGTTGATTCCCCTGGTGCAGAGTTCTGTCGAAGAACTTTCCGCCCGCCTCGGCTATCACAAGTAGACAAGGCCTGCCTACCGCCAACGACCCCCGCAACCGTCGGGGGTTTTTTATTGCCGCTCCCCTTGGGATTGGATCTCAACGCCCACTTTCTGTATAATTAAAGCGTAGTGAATTCAGTCTGTTGAACACGGAAGGAAAATGGTGGGGCATGACCGGCAGGGGTTATGACAAATTGCTTGAGGCAGAATTGCAGTTGGCGCGGACCGATGGCGTCGGACACGCCGAGCATCTGCCTTTTTTTGGAGCACCTGATGGAGCCCGCGCCGCGGTGCTGCTGGTGCACGGCTTTTCCGCCACCCCCTGGGAGATGCGCCCGCTGGCTGACTCCCTGATAGGGCGCGGTTTCGCCTGCTTGGCGGTGCGTCTCCCCGGGCACGGCACCACCCCCGAAGATCTCGCCGGCCGCCGCTGGGAAGAGTGGTTGATGGCCGTGGTCAGCGGATACGACCTGCTCTCCGCGCGTTTTCCGCGAGTTTCCGGCGCGGGGCTGAGTACCGGATCCCTGCTCCTGCTGGCCCTGGCCCGACAGCGCCAGCTGACCGGCCTGGTGCTCCTTTCTCCGTACCTGCGCCTGCGCCACCGCCTGGCCCCTCTGGCCGGCTGGCTGCGCCATCTGCGCCCCTATCACGACCGCCTCCTGGCCGGAGATGCGGCACGTCACTACTACTCGCGGCGGCCAGTGGCCGGCGTTCATCAGATCAATCGACTGCTGCGCGCCCTCTCGCCGCGGCTCGGCGAGATCACCGTGCCGGTGCTGGCCATGCATGGCGAAGGGGACCAGGTCATCGACATCGAGAGCGGCCGCCGTCTGGTCGAGCAGTTGGGCAGTACGGTCAAGGTCTATGAGCGGTTCGGGCCGGAGGCTCCGCACGTCCTGACCGATGCGGAGAATCCGCACCGGCAGACCGTATTGGAGATGGTGGGAAGGTTCCTGGAAGAGGTCGATCAGCGTTGCGAACTGGAGAGCAAATGATCATAAAGGGCCGACACCTGCCGGCGAGTTTCCGCCAGCGAACCGGAATTGTCGATGACGAAATCGGCCCTGGCAATCTTTTCCCATTGTGGCCAGAGCGCATCGATGCGAGCTTGCAGCGCCGCGCCGTCCAGCCGGTCGCGCGCGGCCAGGCGCAGGCGCTGGACCGGCTCCGCAACCGTCACCGTCAGCACCTGGTCGACCCGGCTGGCCGCCCCGGCCTCGAACAGGAGAGGCGCCTCGTAGACCACCAGGGGCACCCCCTGGCGGCGCAACTGCCGCAGTCGCGCCGCAGACAAGCGGGCGATGGCCGGGTGGGTGATGGCATTGAGACGCTCCCGAGCGGTCGCATCGGCAAAGACAATGCGTGCCAGTGCTGCCCGGTCGAGTTCGCCCCGGGCGCCGAGGATCTCCACGCCGAAGGCCGCAGTCAGCTCCGCCAGTGCCGGAGAGCCGGGGGCCACCGCTTCCCGGGCCAGTTGGTCGGCACTGACCACCACCGCGCCAAGGTCGGCAAAGATCGCTGCGACAGTCGATTTGCCGGTGGCGATGCCACCGGTGATGCCAAGCACCAGAGTCATGAGTTTGCCTGCCTGTCATGCTGCAAGGAGAACCGCCGATGAAGCACACTCTCCCCCGCATGGTCCTTTCCCGGGCCGCCTGTTATGCCGGCCGGCCGGTCTTTCGCGAGAAAACCGACGGCCGCTACCTCGATATCGGCTGGGACGAATTCGTGGCACAGCTAAGGGCCCGGGCACGCGGGCTGCTGGCCCTGGCCCTGCAGCCCGGGGAGCGGGCCGCGGTCATGGCGCCGAACAGCCCGCAATGGGCCTGGGCCGACCTCGCGATCCAGTCCTGCGGCGCCGTAACGGTGCCAATTTACCACACCGAGGGGCTCGACAACACCCTCTACCTGTTGAGCGATTCGGGGAGTCGTCTGCTGTTTGTCTGGTCGCCGCTGGTAGCCGCGGAACTGTTGCAGCGTCTCGACGAATTACCGGTTCTGGAAACGGTCATTCTCCTCAACGGCCGCCTCGAACATCCGCGCGTCATCCCCCTCGAGACCTTCCTGCGCCAACCTGACGCGGCCCTCGACCGCCTGCTCGACGAGCGCCTGACCATGGCCAGAGCCGACGACCTGGCTTCGATCGTCTATACTTCGGGAACCACCGGCACGGCCAAGGGGGCGATGCTGACGCATCGGAATTTCCTCAGCAACATCCGGGCCTGCCACACCCTGTTCGACATCTCTCCCCGCGATACCTGCCTCTCGTTCCTGCCGCTCTCCCATGTCTTCGAACGCATGGCCGGCTACTACATGATGCTGCGCCAGGGGGCGACTATCGCCTATGCCGAGGGGATCGACTCGGTGCCGCTCAACCTGCGGGAAGTCCGGCCGACCCTGCTGATCAGCGTGCCGCGGCTCTATGAGAAAATGTACGCACGCACCATGGAACGGGTACTGTCCAGCCCCTGGCCGAAACGCAAGCTGTTTGTGGGCGCCCTGCATCTCTGCCGGCGCCGGGTTGCCGCCGACCAGGCCGGCCAGTCCCTGGCCCCATGGCTGAGGATTCCGGCCGCAGCCGCCCGCGCCCTGCTGCACGCCCGACTGCAGGAACCTCTCGGCGGGCGGCTGCGCTACTTCGTCTCCGGCGGCGCGCCGCTGGCCAGGGATGTGGCCGAATTCTTCCTCGCCGCCGGGATTCCGATCTACGAGGGTTACGGGCTGACCGAAACCTCTCCGGTGATTGCGGCCAACACTGCCCGGGCCCTGCGGCTCGGCACGGTCGGCCGGCCGATTCCCGGCACCCGGGTGCGTCTTGCAGCGGACGGCGAAATCCTTGCCGCGGGTCCCGGCGTGTTCCCGGGGTACTGGAATCGGCCGGAACAAACCGCCGAGGTGCTGATCGACGGCTGGTTCCATACCGGCGATGTCGGCATCCTCGACAGCGACGGCTTCCTGGCCATTACGGATCGCAAAAAAGACCTGATTATCACCGCAGCGGGTGAAAATATCGCCCCACAAGCCATCGAAAGTCGCCTGAAGGCCGACAAGTTCATTGCCAATGCGATGGTCTGCGGCGACCGGCGGCCGTTTTTGACCGCCCTGCTGGTGCCGAATTTCGACAATCTGATCCGCTACGCCCATTTGAAAAACATCGACTTCCTGACCATGTGTGATCTGGTCAACCACCCGCGGATACTGCAACTGCTGCGCCGGCGCGTCGAACATCTCCAGGCCGGACTGCCGGGCTTCCGGCAGGTCAAGCGCTTTACCCTGCTGTCCCGTGACTTTTCCGCGGAAGGCGGCGAGATCACCCCGACCCTGAAGATCCGCCGGCAGATCGTGACCGATAAATTTCGGCACCTAATCGACAGCATGTACCTGGCTGGCGACCATGGCGTGCACGATGCCGGCTTTTGCATCATCGACGAGGGCACGCTCGAGGAACCGGGCGGGGCTGTTCAAACCGGGAGCAATCCGCTAGAATGAGCAGGCTGCCGACTCTCACCGCAGCCAGGGGGAAGGGGTGGAACCCACAGCCGAATCGTATGACAGTATCGC
>JBFYXI010000202.1:0-10971 GCA_041310635.1 Desulfuromonadaceae bacterium
CAACATCGCCATGACCATCGAGCTGATCACGCCGATTGCGATGGACAAGGGGCTGCGCTTTGCGATCCGCGAAGGCGGCCGCACGGTCGGTGCCGGCGCCGTCACCGACATCATCCAGTAACTGCCAACGACGAACGGCCCTTTCCCCCCGGGGAGAGGGCGGAGATATAAGCGATGCGCGATATCGTGACCCTGGCTTGTACCGTGTGCAAGCAGCGCAACTACACGACGACCAAGAACAAGAAGAACACTCCGGACAAGCTGGCGTTCAGCAAGTACTGCCGTTTCTGCCAGAAGCACACCAGCCACCGCGAGACCAAGTAGGCGCGGGAATGGCGCCTTGGCGCGCCAACAGCGACATGGGGACTTCTGCAGGCCAGTAGCTCTAACGGCTAGAGCACCGGTCTCCAAAACCGGGTGTTGGGGGTTCGAATCCCTCCTGGCCTGCCATTTAAATGCAACTACTGAGGGCAAGGTAACGATCACATGAACAAGGCAGGCGAGTTCCTCGGTTTGGTGAAGGCCGAACTGCAGAAGGTCACTTGGCCGACCCGCAAGGAGACTTACGGAACCACCCTGGTGGTCATCGTGCTGGTTCTGATGGTCGCCGTCTACCTTTGGGTGGTTGATACGGCTCTGTCGACGTTGATCCGCACCCTGCTCAAATGAAAATTTGGTAACGATCATGGGCGACATGAAGTGGTACGGCGTACATACCTACTCGGGGTACGAGAACAAGGTCAAACTGAACCTCGAGGAGCGCATCCGCATGATGGGCGCCGAGGAGTTCTTCGACCAGGTCCTGATTCCGTCCGAGACGGTGGTCGAGTTGAAGAATGGCGAGCGGCGCACCTCGAGCCGCAAGTTCTTCCCCGGCTACATTCTGGTGCGGATGGAGCTCAACAGCGAGACCTGGCACATCGTCAAGGACACCCCCAAGGTGACCGGTTTTGTCGGCGGCGGGACCAATCCGCCGGCGATTCCCGACGAGGACGTGGCCAAGATCACCACGCGCATGGAGGAAGGGGTCGAGCGCCCGAAGCCGAAGGTCGAGTTCGAAGTCGGCGAGACCGTGCGGGTTATCGACGGGCCCTTCCTGAACTTCACTGGAGTGGTCGAGGACGTCAAGCCCGACCGGGCCAAGCTCAAGGTCATGGTCAGCATCTTCGGGCGGGTCACTCCCGTCGAGCTCGAATTTATCCAGGTGGAAAAAACCAGCTGAACCCGGCTGGCGGAGCATTAGTTAGCAAGGAGCCCTTTTATGGCCAAGAAGATTACCGGACAAATCAAACTGCAGATCCCGGCCGGCAAGGCAAATCCCTCGCCTCCGGTCGGCCCGGCGCTGGGTCAGCACGGCGTCAATATCATGGAGTTCTGCAAGGCTTACAACGCCAGGACCCAGGATCAGGAAGGTCTGATCATTCCGGTGGTCATCACCGTCTATGCGGACCGCTCCTTCACCTTCATCACCAAGACGCCTCCCGCGTCGGTGCTGTTGACCAGGGCCGCCAAGATCCCGAAGGGCTCCGGTGTTCCCAACAAGGATAAGGTCGGCCGGGTCACCAAGGCCCAGGTCGAGGAGATTGCCAAACTGAAGATGCCCGACCTCAATGCCAACGACCTGGCGGCGGCGGTCCGGACCATCGAGGGAACGGCGCGCAGCATGGGCATCGAAGTCGAAGGCTAACCATTTTACGCACGTAGCGGAGTAGATAAGCGATGGCTACTGGAAAACTGCACAAGGCGGCCAAGGCGCGGATCGATCGCGCCAAGGCCTACACGATTGAAGAGGCCCTGACCCTGGTCAAGGAAACGGCTCACGCCAAGTTCGACGAGACGGTCGATGTCTGTGTGCGTCTCGGCGTCGATCCGCGCAAGGCTGACCAGATGGTGCGTGGCGCCGTGGTTCTCCCTAACGGACTCGGCAAGACGGTGCGGGTCTTGGTCTTCGCCAAGGGGGAAAAGGCCCAGGAGGCCCAGTCCGCTGGCGCTGACCATGTCGGGGCCGATGATCTGGTCGCCAAGATCCAGGAAGGCTGGTACGACTTCGACACTGCCATCGCCACCCCGGACATGATGGGTACGGTCGGCAAGATCGGCAAACTGCTCGGTCCGCGCGGCCTGATGCCGAACCCCAAGGTCGGCACGGTCACCTTCGAAATCGGCCGCGCCGTGCAGGAGGCCAAGTCGGGCAAGGTCGAGTATCGGGTCGAGAAGGCCGGCATCGTCCATGCCCCGGTGGGTAAGGTTTCCTTCGACGTCGACAAGCTCAAGGGGAACGTGGTCGCCTTGATGGATGCCCTGGTCAAAGCCAAGCCGGCGACCTCGAAGGGGACCTATCTCAAGAAGATCAGTGTTTCCAGCACCATGGGGCCCGGCGTCAACGTCGACGTGCCGGCCCTGCAGGCACAGGTGAAGTAAGGTAAATCGGGTTCGTCCGCCGCCATGCCATGGCGGGACGGCTCGAAGCAGTACTGCAAGCGTAGTCCTGGCCACAGACAGCAGGCACCGGCGTCAACGGTTTAATGGTCTTTGCCGCCTGCCGAGGCGAAATGGATTCAGTGGTGGAATGGTCCGCCTCTGACCTCCTGATCGGCTGGGATGGAGGGTCTTCGCGACCCGTAAATCTACAAGGAAAGGAGGAGAGGCGTTGAATAGACAATCCAAAGAAGATCTGGTCGCGGAACTCGCCGAACGACTCAAGGTCACCAAGGCCGCGTTTCTGGCCGACTATCGCGGTCTGAATGTCGGGAAGGCCACGGAACTGCGCCGCAAGCTGCGGGCGGCCGGGGTTGAGTACCGTGTGGTCAAGAACACGCTGCTGCGCCTGGCGGCCCGGGGCACCCCGGTAGCCTGCCTTGATGCGGAACTCAAGGGACCGACGGCCATAGCCTTGGTCGCTGGTGACCCGGTAGCGCCGGCCAAGGCGCTGGTCGAGTTCGCCAAAGCCAACCAGAAGTTCGAACTGAAGGCCGGGATGCTCGACGGCAAGCTGCTGCGCCCGGAAGACGTCAAGGCGTTGGCCGACCTGCCCAGTCGCGAAGTCCTGCTGGCCAGGCTGCTCGGCACGCTCAATGCGCCGACCGGCAACTTTGTCGGCGTGCTCGCGGCCATCCCGCGGTCGCTGGTCCAGGTGCTGAGCGCCATCAAGGATCAGAAAGCGGCCTAGGCCCGGATTTCACCCGTCTACCCGAAAACCACAAATCCACGGAGGATACAAGATCATGGCTGACATCACCAAGGCGCAGGTTATTGAATTCATCGAGAAGATGACCGTTCTCGAACTGGCGGAACTGGTCAAGGAACTGGAAGAGAAGTTTGGCGTTTCGGCGGCGGCACCGATGGCGGTCGCGGTTGCGGCCCCGGCGGCCGGCGGCGAAGCGGCGGCGGTCGAGGAGAAGGACGAGTTCACCGTCGTGCTGAAAGGCTCCGGCGAGAAGAAGATCAACGTCATCAAGGTGGTGCGTGCGGTGACCGGTCTCGGCCTGAAAGAAGCCAAGGACCTGGTCGACGGCGCCCCGCAGAACGTCAAGGAAGGCGTGTCCAAGGCCGAAGCCGAAGACCTCAAGAAGCAGCTGGAGGAAGCCGGCGCCAGCGTGGAGCTCAAATAGTCGCCTTTTCCCTCGAGGACCTTTGCTAGCCAAGGTCGCCCCGCGCGACCTTGGCTATTTATGCTTGCGCAATCACTGAGGAGACACCATGGCTTATTCGATCGCGAATAACCACCTTCTGAGGAAGCATTTCCAGGAAATCAAGCGGATCATCGACATTCCCAACCTGATCGATATCCAGAAGAATTCCTATCAGCGTTTCCTCCAAGCGGAACTTCCGCCCTCGGCCCGCCAGAACAGCGGGCTGGAAGCCGTGTTTCGCTCGGTTTTCCCGATCAAGGATTTCAGCGAGACCAGTTCTCTCGAGTATGTCGAGTACACCCTGGGCACGCCGAAATATGACGTCGAGGAGTGCCACCAGCGGGGGATGACCTATGCCGCGCCGATGAAAGTCAAGGTCCGCCTGGTCTCCTGGGATCTCGACAAGGAATCCGGGACCCAGTCGATCCGCGACATCAAGGAGCAGGAGGTCTACTTCGGCGAGATCCCGCTGATGACGGCCAACGGCACCTTTATCATCAACGGCACCGAGCGGGTCATCGTCAGCCAGCTGCACCGCTCGCCGGGGGTCTTCTTCGACCACGACAAGGGGAAAACCCACGCCAGCGGCAAGCTCCTCTACAACGCACGGGTGATCCCTTATCGCGGTTCCTGGCTCGATTTCGACTTCGATCACAAGGACATCCTCTATGTCCGCATCGACCGTCGCCGCAAGCTGCCGGCCACCGTGCTCCTCAAGGCCC
This sequence comes from Desulfuromonadaceae bacterium, assembly GCA_041310635.1. Taxonomy (GTDB): domain Bacteria; phylum Desulfobacterota; class Desulfuromonadia; order Desulfuromonadales; family BM103; genus VAUL01. Next base: position 4,355 of record JBFYXI010000202.1, read on the forward strand.
TCGGTTACAGCGCCGAGGAGCTGCTCAACATCTACTATGACACCGAGGAGATCCAGATCGACGCCGACGGTTTCCGCAAGACCGTCGACCTCAAGCTGCTCCCCGGGCAGCGCACGACCGCCGATGTGGTGGCCCCGGACGGTGAGGTGATCGTCAAGGCCAACCGCAAGTTCACCAAGGCCTCGATCCGCAAGCTGGAGGAGAAGCAGGTCGAATTCTTCCAGATCCCCCAGGAAGACGTGATCGGCAAGATCGCCTCGACCGACATCGTCGACCAGTCTACCGGCGAAGTGATCGTCGAGTGCAACCATGAGATCACCGCGACCAGGCTCGAGGAGCTGAAAAAGCGCGGCATCGACCGGTTCCGGGTGCTGTTCATCGACAACCTTTATGTCGGCCCGTACCTGCGCGAGACCCTGACCCTCGATCGCATCGGCAGTACCGAAGAGGCGATCATCGAAATCTACCGGCGCCTGCGCCCGGGCGACCCGCCGACCCTGAAGAGCGCCAACGCCCTGTTCGACAGCCTGTTCTTCAATGCCGAGCGCTACGACCTGTCGACCGTCGGCCGCCTCAAGCTGAACCATAAACTCGGCCTCAAGGCCCCTCTCGAGGTCACCATCCTGACCAAACAGGACATCCTCGAGGTGGTGCGCTACCTGATCGACCTGCGCAACGGCGTCAACGAACGCGAGGTGACCGACGACAAGGGGCATGTCCGCAAGCTGTCGGTGAAGATCGACGATATCGACCACCTGGGCAATCGTCGGGTGCGCGCGGTCGGCGAACTTCTGGAAAACCAGTACCGGGTCGGACTGGTGCGCATGGAGCGGGCCATCAAGGAGCGCATGAGTCTGCAGGAAGTCGACAGTCTGATGCCGCACGATCTGATCAACTCCAAGCCGGTGTCGGCAGTCGTCAAGGAGTTCTTTGGCTCGAGTCAGCTATCGCAGTTCATGGACCAGACCAACCCGCTTTCGGAGATCACCCACAAGCGCCGGCTCTCGGCCCTTGGACCCGGCGGTCTGACCCGCGAGCGGGCCGGTTTCGAAGTGCGCGACGTGCACCCGACGCACTATGGCCGGGTCTGCCCGATCGAGACCCCGGAAGGGCCGAATATCGGTCTGATCGCTTCGCTGTCGACCTATGCACGGATCAATGTCCACGGCTTCGTCGAAACCCCTTACCGGATCGTCAAGAATGCCCAGGCCACCAATGAAATCCGTTACTTCTCTGCCCTCGATGAGGAAGGTCACGCCATCGCCCAGGCCAATGCACCGCTCGACGAGAACGGCTGCTTCGTCAACGACCTGGTGAATGCCCGTAAAAACGGCGAGTTCATGCTGATCAGCCGCGACGAGATCGAGCTGATGGACGTGTCGCCGAAGCAGCTGGTGTCGGTGGCCGCCTCGCTGATTCCGTTCCTCGAGAACGACGACGCCAACCGTGCGCTGATGGGATCGAACATGCAGCGCCAGGCCGTGCCGCTGCTGCGCGCCGATGCCCCGCTGGTCGGCACCGGCATGGAGCGGATCGTCGCCCATGACTCGGGGGTGGCCGTGGTGGCCCGACATGACGGCATGGTGGAGAGCGTCGACGCCGGCCGCATCGTGGTCAAGATCGATGAGCACGAGGTTGACGAGACCGGAACCGGGGTGGACATCTACAACCTGGTGAAGTTCATCCGCTCCAACCAGAACACCTGCCTGAACCAGAAGCCGATCGTCAAGGTCGGCGACCAGGTCAAGCGCGGTGAAATCATCGCCGACGGCCCTTCGACCCAACTCGGTGAACTGGCCTTGGGGCAGAACGTGCTGGTCGCCTTCATGCCGTGGGGTGGCTATAACTTCGAGGACTCGATCCTGATCTCCGAGAAGCTGGTGCGCGAGGACCGCTACACCTCGATCCACATCGAGGAGTTCGAATGTGTCGCTCGCGACACCAAACTGGGCAAGGAGGAAATTACCGACGACATCCCCAATCTTGGCGAGGATGCCTTGGCCGACCTCGACGAATCGGGGATCATCCGCATCGGCGCCGAGGTCAAGCCCGGCGATATTCTGGTCGGCAAGATCACCCCGAAGGGGGAGACCCAGCTTTCCCCCGAGGAAAAACTGCTGCGGGCCATCTTCGGCGAGAAGGCCGGGGATGTCCGCGACACCTCGCTGAAGGTGCCGCCGGGCGTCGAGGGGGTTGTCATCGGCGCGCGCATCTTCTCGCGCAAGGGGGCCGACAAGGACACCCGCACCGAGGCGATCGAGCGGGCCGAGATCGACAAGCTGCTCAAGGACCAGCACGACGAGATCCGCATCATCCGCGAATCGGCGCGCGGCAAGCTGGCGACGCTGCTCGACGGTCAGACCGTGACCATGCCGATCAAGGATATCGACGGCAAGACCCTGCTGCCGAAAGGGCGCAAGCTGACCCTCAAGGCCTTGGAGAACATCCCCTTCAGCCAGTGGAAGGAACTTTCCCTGGAGGACGAGGATGCCGAGGAGCGGGTGGCCGAACTTGGCCGGCGCCTCGCCGAGCGCGAGGAGCTGATCAAGCACGTGTTCTCCGACAAGATCGATAAGCTCAAGCGCGGTGACGACCTGCCGCCAGGCGTGATCAAGATGGTCAAGGTCTACGTGGCCATCAAGCGCAAGCTCTCGGTGGGCGACAAGATGGCCGGGCGCCACGGCAACAAGGGCGTGCTATCGCGCATCCTCCCCGAGGAAGACATGCCGTACATGGACGACGGCACCCCCGTGGAGATCGTACTCAACCCCCTGGGCGTGCCGTCGCGTATGAACGTCGGCCAGATCCTCGAGACCCATCTCGGCCTGGCGGCCCATGGGCTGGGCAAGCAGATCCAGGCGGCCATCGACCGGATGACCGAGCCGAAGCAGCTGCGTGCCCAGATCAAGAAGATCTATGACAACAAGGAGATCGACCGCTTCGTCGACGGGCTCGATGACGAGACGGTGCATGAGCTGGCCCGGACTCTGAGCAAGGGGATCCCGATGGCCTCCCCGGTCTTCGAGGGGGTCGACGAGCATCAGATCAAGGCCGAGATGAAATTGGCCGGGATCCCCCTCGATGGCAAGGATGACGGCCAGATGACCCTGTATGACGGCCGTACCGGCGACCCCTTCAAGGAGAAGGTCACGGTCGGCATCATGTACATGCTCAAGCTCCACCACCTGGTTGACGATAAGATCCACGCCCGCAGCATCGGCCCCTACAGCCTGGTGACCCAGCAGCCCCTCGGCGGCAAGGCCCAGTTCGGCGGCCAGCGCCTCGGCGAGATGGAAGTCTGGGCCATGGAAGCCTACGGGGCGGCTCACGCCCTGCAGGAGTTCCTCACCGTCAAGTCGGACGACGTGGCCGGCCGGACCCGCATCTACGAGGCGATCGTCAAAGGCAAGCACACCCTGGAGGCCGGGCTCCCCGAGTCATTCAACGTGCTGATCAAGGAGCTTCAGGCCCTCTGCCTTGATGTCGAGCTGCTCGAAGAAGAAGAGGAATAGTAAGGGCTTTTTACCGGAAACCCGTCCTGACGAGGAGGCTGTGCCTTGGAAGATATTTTTAGTCTGTTCGAGCGCCCGAAGGATCCGCTGAGCTTTAACGCCATCCGGCTCTCGGTGGCGTCCCCGGAGAAGATCCGCGAGCGTTCCTTCGGCGAAGTGAAGAAGCCGGAAACCATCAACTACCGGACCTTCAAGCCGGAGCGCGACGGCCTGTTCTGCGCCAAGATCTTCGGCCCGACCAAGGACTACGAGTGCAACAGCGGCAAGTACAAGCGCATGAAGCACCGCGGCATCGTCTGCGAGAAGTGCGGCGTCGAAGTGATCCCGAGCAAGGTGCGTCGCGAGCGGCTCGGTCACATCGACCTGGCCTGCCCGGTGGCGCACATCTGGTTCCTCAAGTCGCTGCCGAGCCGCATCGGTACCCTGCTCGACCTGACTCTCAAGGAGCTGGAGCGGGTTCTCTATTTCGAAGCCTACATCGTGCTCGACGGTGGTGAAACCGAGCTGGAGCGCGGCCAGACGCTGAGCGAGGATAAATTTCGCGAGCTGATGGACGCCCAGGCCGGGCAGTTCAGCGCCGGCATGGGAGCCGAGGCCATTCGCGAGATGCTGTCCAGCATCGACCTCGACGACGAGGCGGCCAAGTTGCGCGTCGAAATGGTCGATGCCGCCAGCGAAGCCAAGCGCAAAAAAGTGGCCAAACGCCTCAAGGTGGTGGAGGCCTTCATCCAGAGCGGCAACCGCCCCGAATGGATGATCCTCGAGACAATCCCGGTGCTGCCGCCGGAGCTGCGGCCGTTGGTGCCCCTCGACGGCGGGCGCTTCGCCACCTCCGACCTCAACGACCTCTACCGCCGGGTGATCAACCGCAACAACCGCCTCAAGCGCCTCATGGAACTGCGCGCCCCGGAGGTGATCATTCGCAACGAAAAACGCATGCTGCAGGAGGCAGTCGACGCCCTGTTCGACAACGGCCGTCGCGGCCGGGCCATCACCGGGCCGAACAAGCGCCCGCTGAAGTCGCTGTCCGACATGCTCAAGGGCAAAGGCGGGCGCTTCCGCCAGAATCTGCTCGGCAAGCGCGTCGACTATTCCGGCCGCTCGGTCATCGTCGTCGGCCCGGAGCTGAAGCTGCACCAGTGCGGGCTGCCGAAGAAGATGGCGCTGGAGCTGTTCAAGCCGTTCATCTACAACAAACTCGAAGAACGCGGCTACTGCACCACCATCAAGAGCGCCAAGAAGCTAGTCGAGCGCGAACGTCCCGAGGTCTGGGACGTCCTCGAGGAGGTCATCAAAGAGCACCCGGTGATGCTCAACCGCGCGCCGACCCTGCATCGCCTCGGCATCCAGGCCTTCGAGCCGGTGCTCATCGAGGGGAAGGCGATCCAGCTGCACCCGCTGGTCTGCACCGCCTTCAACGCCGACTTCGACGGTGACCAGATGGCCGTGCACCTGCCCCTGTCGGTGGAAAGCCAGATCGAGGCGCGCGTGCTGATGATGTCGACCAACAACATCCTCTCGCCGGCCCATGGCAAACCGATCATCGTCCCCTCCCAGGACATGGTCCTCGGCCTCTACTGGATGACCCGTGACCGCGCCTTCGCCGCCGGCGAGAACAAGATCTTTGCCTCTCCCGAGGAAGTGCGCATGGCCTTCGATGCCGGCGTCGCCGACCTGCAGGCGAAAATCAAGACGCGCATGGTGGTCGAGGAAGGCGGCAGACCCGAACTGGTGGAGACCACCGTCGGCCGCGTGCTGCTGCGCGAAGTGGTTCCCGACGCCATCCCGTTCCGCTACATCAACCGGGTTATGAACAAGAAGCAGGTCGGCGAGCTGATCGACATCTGCTTCCGCCTCGCCGGCAACAAGGAAACCGTCATCCTCGCCGACCGGCTCAAGGAGACCGGCTTCCGCTTCTCGACCCTGGCCGGCATCTCGATCTGTCTCGACGACATGCAGATTCCGGAAGGCAAGGAAGAGCGCATCACCCAGTCCGTCGACGAGGTCAAGGAGATCCAGAGCCAGTACACGGAAGGCTTGATCACCGACGGCGAACGCTACAACAAGGTCATCGACATCTGGGCCAAGTGCACCGAGGACATCGCCCAGAACATGCTCAAGAAACTGGCCAAGGTAACCGTGTACTCGGCAGATGGCAAGTCCGAGCAAGAGGATTCCTCTTTCAACCCGATCCACATGATGGCCGACTCCGGCGCCCGTGGCAGTCAGCAGCAGATTCGCCAGCTGGCGGGGATGCGCGGCCTGATGGCCAAGCCGGACGGCTCGATTATCGAGACGCCGATCACCGCCAACTTCCGCGAGGGGTTGACGGTGTTGCAGTACTTCATCTCCACCCACGGTGCCCGCAAGGGTCTGGCTGACACCGCCCTCAAGACCGCCAACTCAGGCTACCTGACCCGCCGCCTGGTTGATGTCGCTCAGGATGCGATCATCACTGAGGAAGACTGCGGTACGCTCGACGGGATCACCATCAGCGCCTTGATTGAAGGGGGCGAAGTGATCGAACCGCTGGGCGATCGCATCCTTGGCCGCACCTCCCTTGAGGAGATTGTCTATAAGAACAAAGGCGGCGAGGAAATCGTTCTTGTTGAAGAAAACCAGGTGATTGACGAAACCCTGGCAGAGCGGATCATCAACTCCGGCATTGACGAAGTAAAAATCCGTTCGGTTCTGACGTGTGAAAGCAAGCGCGGGATTTGCGCAAAATGTTACGGGCGCGACCTGGCCCGCGGTCATCTGGCGAACCTGGGCGAGGCGGTTGGGGTCATTGCCGCTCAGTCGATCGGCGAGCCCGGCACCCAGTTGACCATGCGCACCTTCCACATCGGCGGCACCGCTTCGCGCCAGGCCGAGCAGACCCGACTGGAGGCCCGTTTTGACGGGGTCCTGCAATACAAGGGGCTGACCGTTGCGAAAAACAGCGAGGGGATCATGATCGCCATGAACCGCAATGGTGAGATTGCGGTCGTAGACGACGATCGAGAAAGAGAAGTCCATCGCATTGTCTACGGTGCCAGGATCTTTGCTGCGGATGGCAGCAAGGTTTCCGGTGCGGTCAGAGACGTGGACACTCCCGGCACGTTA
>JBFYXI010000203.1:0-4381 GCA_041310635.1 Desulfuromonadaceae bacterium
CTTGAGGGTGAGCGCGATCGACTGTTGCAGGTTCGCCAGGCCCCCCTGTGCGAACAACCGGTCCGCCTCTGCCAGTTCATCCGCCGCTGCTCGCCATGCTGCCCGGGGTGTTTTTGTCCGACGTGCCGGTGGTGACCCTGTCCATCGATCCGTGCATCAGCTGCACCGAGCGCTGATGACTTTGTCAGAAGCCCAATTTCGGCGTTGCGCTTCGCCCCGCGCTCGCGCGCATTGAACCTGGGCTTCTAATGAAGTCGCTTTTTTCAGTCCTGTGGGAGCGGCATCTTGCCGCGATGATCGTGGCTGGAAGCCACTCCCACAAGGGAGACACTTTATTACTGAGTAGGGTGGCGCCGCGCGCCATAACCTGCTTCTGACGAAGTCATCGTATTAGCAGGGTTCGGCTCGAAAAAGATTCGGAAAGTGGGAGGCTTCAACGCATGTTCAAGATGACGCATAACATCCTGCGGAACCTGGTGGTCAAGAAGTCGACCCGGCGCTATCCCTTCGAGGTGCGCGAGACCTTCGACAAGGTGCGCGGCGAGCTCAAGAAAAAGACGAAAGACAAGGATGCGGCAAAGGCGAAGGAGCCGCCGGCGGCGGCAGAGCCGGGAGCCGGGTCGTCTCCGCCCGAAGCTCCCTCCGAACAGGGAGAGTGATGCCGCCATGCACGGAACTGAAAGAATGCTCTTAACTCAGGATACACTATGGTTTAAAGCGACGGCGGCAATATGGTTCGCTCTAATTCTGGGAGCCAGGCGTCTCTCTTATGATCATATGAATCGTTGCGGATGGCTGAGCAATGAAATCTGGAGTATTGGCATTGCTGTTATAATCACGGAGCATGCCTGAATGTTTCCCTGAATCTGCTGAGCTTCGCTTCGTTGGAATACGATTGGGTTCTGACTCGATTTCCCTTTGAGTTCAGGACATCCTCGTAGATGTAGTCGTGATTGCCCACTATGGGATAGAGCGGCTTGTTTAGTTTGTCAAAAAACTTCCTTGCGGCCGCATACTCTTCAGATGTGCCTCGATCCTCACAGATATCCCCAACCGCTACGACCATGTCCACATCGTCCCATAAATTAATCTTCTGTATGACGCGTTCTTTCGCTTCGATGTTTTTGCCCGGCAAATGGGGGTCACCAAGAACAACGAGATGATGATATGTTCTGTCGATGGTAGTAGTCTGTGCATAGACAAACCCAGTCCAAGCAATGAGAGCAACAAAAAAGATCGTCCATATGGTGATGCTTCTTTTCATACCGCCTTTATCCCTGTATGCCAAAAATAGCTTGTGTCCGATAGCGTTTAAAAGTTGAGAGCGTATGAATGTTGAGCATGATGAGTCTGAGCAAGCGACTTCGAAATAAGCTCAGCTTCAAGGCATGGGGGCGTCGTGGCGCGAGGCGTACTTCAAGTACGCCGCAGCGGCAGCGACGCGAAGCATAACGCCGAAGATGAGTTTATTGCGAAGTCGCTTTCCAGGCAGGGGCGGCCTTGCCTTGGGCATCCCTTCGATACGGCAGCCACACCAATCCGAAGAACTCCGGGTTGATGCCGGCGGGGGTCGGCGCGATCAGGATCTCCTGGAGCGTTTCGCTGCCCGGGTCGAAGGCCGACTCGATCTGGGCGATGTCGGCCTGCAGCGCCTGGCTCAATTCCGCCATCTGGGCTTCGACCGCTGCGGCGGTTTCCTGCGCCCGGGCGGTGTCCATACTCTCCTTTTGCAGGCGCCCGGCTGATTTCATGGCGGTCCCCAGGCGCCCGGCCGAGGTGGCGCTGACGGCCTTGCGGCCGAGGAAGGCCCCGAGGATGGCTGTTCCGAAGGAGATGGCGGTTTCCACCTTCTTGGCGGTAAGCTGTTCTTTTTCCCGCGTCGTGGCTTGCTCCGCCCGCATCAGCCGGTCCTTCAGCGTTGTGAACTTGCCGGCGTAACGGCGCCGCAGCTTTTCCACCTCGAGGTCGCGCTGCTCCCGGCCGGCCTGAGACAGCCGGGCGACGAACTCGGCCTTGGATTCCTCCGACCGCGAGGTGAGCCCGAAGCGCGCCGAGCGCATCAGCCGCAGGGCGCAGTTCTGGCGCACCCAGCGCACCAGGTCCTTGCGCCACGTGTCATAGGACTTGGCCTTCTTCGCCTCCGCCGGAAGCTCGGCGAAGGCGGCACCGGGGGCGGGTTTGGCCGCGAGCGCAGCCGAGTCCAAGGTGAGGGCGACGGCCTGGTCCCAGTCGAGCGCGACCGGGCCTTCGGCCGGCGCTGCCGCGAAGGCCATCTTCCGAGAGAGGTCCACCTGCTGCTTGGCGTTGGTGTAGTGAATCTCTAACCTGGCAGCCACCGCCGGGAAATATTCGATTCCCGGCGCGCCTTCGGAGGCCGGCAGGTAATAGGCGGTTATCCCGGGCGGCAAGAGCGGCGGTTGGGATTCCCCGGCGGTGCCCGCAGCGGGTGCCGGCTGCAGGGTCGGCGGCACTGTCGCGGGTGCAGGTGGTGCGGGGGATTTGGCGGCCGCTCCGGAAGCCGTCAGGGCCTTGATGTGCTCGCGCGTCATGGGGCCGCGCAGATAAGACAGAGTCCAGCGGGTCTGGAAGGTGACCGGTGTGTTTTCGTGGACGTTGTTCATGAGGAAGACGCGTTTGCCCAGCCCCGCCAGGATTCTCTCCATGCGGCCGGAATCGAAGCTGCCGCCGCCGGCGGCCCCCTCCAGTCCGGCCATCACTCGCTGCTTGTCGCCCTCGGTCTGCAGGCGGCCGATGAACCAGGTGCCGGTGTTGGCGAGCCCCTTGTAGTCGAGGTCCACCGGGTTCTGGGTGGCCAGCACCACTCCCAGCCCGTAGGCGCGGGCCTGCTTGAGCAGGGTCAGCAGGGGTTGCTTGGAGGGTGGATTTTTGACCGGCGGGAAGAACCCGAAGATTTCGTCCATGTACAGGACGGCCCGCAGGCTGGAAGTGCCGGGCTGGGTCCGGACCCAGGCCAGGATTTCGTTCAGCAGCCGGGAGACGAAGAACATGCGCTCGGCCTCGCCGAGGTGGCTGATGGTGAAGATGGAAGCGCGCGGGCGGCCTTCGGCTGTGAACAGCAGGCGTCCGATATCCAGCGGCTCGCCCTCCAGCCAGGCCTCGAAACCGGGGGCTGCCAGCAGGTTGTTGAATCGCATGGCCAGTTGGAAGCGGTCCTTGGACGGGTAAAAGGAGTCGAGGTCCATGACCCCCACGCGGGCAAAGGGCGGCTCCTGGATGGCGCGCACCAGGCTCGAAAGGTCCAGCCCCTTGCCCTGGGACCAGGCCGCGTTGAACAGGTTGGCGACGAGGATGTGCTCACGGCTGCTGATGGGGTCGGCATCGATCCCCGCAAGCGCCAGCAGCGAGGTGGTGGTGCTCTGGACGCGCTCCCGCACAAGGTCGCGGTCTGCCATGACGGCCGCGGGCGGCGGCGCGAAGTTGCCCAGGGCGTTCACCGGCAGGCCCGACCGGCTGCCCGGCGTGTAGACGGCCAGTTCCGCGGCCCCTCTCAGGCGGGCGATGCGCTCCGGCTCCTGGCCCCAGTCGGCAAGCCCCTTGTGCCAGACCTCGGCCTGCTTGGCGGCGAACTGCGGTCGCGTGAGACCGGCCGCCAAGGCCTCCTGCTCGTCCACCCAGGGCAGGAAGTCCTCCGCGGCCAGGTTCGGGAACGTGAGCAGCAGGTTGGGCAGATCGCCCTTGGGGTCGATGGCGATCACCGGGATGTTGTCGATCAGCGCTTCCTCCAGCAGGCCGAGCGCCAGGCCGGTCTTGCCGCTGCCGGTCATACCGATGATGACGGCGTGGGTGGTCAGATCCTTCGAGTCATAAAGGACCAGCTCCTCTCCGAGCTTTCCGGAGTTCATGTCGAAGGTCTTGCCCAGGTAAAAAACGCCGAGCTTTTCGTAATCCGTCATGGCGCCCCCCTTTCGCGATGGCTTCGAAGCCATCTCAAAAATAGCAGATCACAGCTGAGGGCAAGGCGCACGCCGATGAAAAAGCGCAGCAACCGCGTCAGGTTGTGAGCATTTTTCAGAGGCGTGCAATCCGCCTACGGCGGACCAGCGACTGTCAGATGCATTTTTGAGATAGCTTCTCGAAGCCGGTGTCATCCTGCGGGGATTCATAATCGGTGCGGTTGCGGAAGTCAACGGTCACCCGCTGCGCGGGGTTTTGGGAAGCACAAGCCGATTGGCTGAAAAGGTGTCGGAGGGAACGGCGGCCGCATGGCCGTCCGTTTAGCCCCGGCGGGGGAAGGGCCTGTCCGGGCAATCGGTCGGACCTAACAGAAAATCAGTCTGGTCAGGGCGGTGAGGGCGATAATGGCGCCAAGAAAATCCAGAATGTCCATGGTCATGTGCTCCCGTGGGAGGTTGATAGTCTG
>JBFYXI010000225.1:0-3709 GCA_041310635.1 Desulfuromonadaceae bacterium
GCATCAGTCCTTGGATTCCAGCAAAATCCCTGACATTGCGCGTTGCCAGGGGATAACCGTACGCCAGGGCGATGGCGGCGATCTGGGCGTCCTCGGTGGTGACGGATTGGCCGGCGGCGCGACGGGCGGAGCCGATATCGGCATAGAAACCCGCCCCCGCCGCGTCGAAGGGGAGGCAGCGTCCGGCAAAGTCCTCGGCGAACATCGCGGCAGCCGCCGCGGATAATGCCTCCCGCCGCTTGCCGGCCGGAAGCAGGGCGATGCCGAGCAGAATCTCGGCCTGGGTGATGGCGCTGACGTAGAAGGTATCGCTGCTCCGCTGCGCGAACCAGTCCAGCACCGCCGAATCCGGCTGCGGACGCATCAGCTCCGAGAGCACGTTGGTATCGAGGAGAACTGCAGCCATCGCTTATTCACCGAAACCGGGCGGGGTGCGGACCTCCTTGCGCGCGGGGATCGGCAGCGCTTCGCCATCAAGGGACTCGAAGCGCTTGTGGATTGCGGCGGCGAGGTTCAACTCCGGTTCAGGCGCTTTGAGCGTCTGTGCCAGAATCGTCCGGGCCTCGGCCTCCATGGAGCGGCCATGCCGGGCCGCCCGCAGGCGTAACTGGGCCTTGAGGGTGTTGTCGAGATTGCGAATGGTCAAGGATGCCATGGCCGTCCTCCTCTAATGCAATCATTGATTGCATTGTAATCAATGATTGCAGGTTATGCAAGAATTGAAGGAACTCACAATGAGCGATCAGTTCGATTTGGTGGTGATCGGCGGCGGGCCGGGGGGCTACGTGGCGGCGTTGCGCGCGGCGCAGCTCGGCATGACGGTGGCCGTGGTGGAGCAGCGCGCAGCCCTGGGCGGCACCTGTCTCAACGAGGGGTGCATCCCGAGCAAGGCGCTGCTCGATTCCAGCGAATATTTCGCCCTGGCCCGCGACAGCTTCAAGCACCACGGCATTCTCATCGACCCGCCGCGGCTCGATCTGGCGCAGATGATGAAGCGCAAGGACGAGGTGGTGGTGCGCCTGACCCGCGGCATCGCCAGCCTCTTCAAGAAACACCATATCCAGCTGGTGACCGGCACCGGCCGCCTGGTCAAGGGTGACGGCACCCCGCGGGTCGCCGTCGTCGCCGCCGGCGGGGAACAGATCCTGGTCGGCAAACGCGTCCTGCTGGCCACCGGCAGCAGCGCCGCCGCCATCCCTGGACTCCCCTTCGACGGCGAGCGCATCGGCCATGCCCGCCATGCCCTTGCCTACGACCGCGTGCCGGAACACCTGGTGGTGATCGGCGGCGGCTACATCGGCCTGGAACTCGGTTCGGTCTGGTTGCGGCTGGGAGCAAAGGTGACCGTGGTCGAGATGCTCGATGTCCTGCTGCCCAACACCGACCAGGAAGTGGCCAGGACCTTGATCAAGAGCCTGGAGAAGCAGGGGATGACCATCATCGCCGGAACCAGGGTGGCGGGGGTGGCGCAAACTCCGGCGGGCCTGGAGCTCACGCTCACGGGGCAAGGTTCGCAGGCGCTGTTATGCGACCAGGTGCTGGTCGCCGCCGGCCGCCGCCCCTGCACCGATGGGCTGGGGCTGGAAGAAGCCGGCATCAGGCTCGACCCGCAGGGGCGCATCGCGGTCGATCAGGACTATCAGACCAGCTGCGCCAGCGTCTATGCCGTCGGCGACCTGGTCCCCGGACCGATGCTCGCCCACAAGGCGATGGACGAAGGAATCGTCTGCATCGAGCGCCTGCACGGCGAGCACCCCGAGGTCGACTACGCCCTGATCCCCGGCGTGGTCTACACCATGCCCGAGGCGGCCTCCGTCGGCCGCAGCGAGGAGCAGCTCAAAGCCGCCGGGGTGGCCTATGCGACCGGCAAATTTCCGTTCATGGCCAGCGGCCGCGCCAAAGCCCTTGACGAAACCGAGGGCTTCGTCAAGGTGCTGACCGCGCCGGAGAGCGGCCGCCTGCTCGGCGTGCACATCCTTGGCCCGCGTGCCTCGGAGCTGATCGCCGAAGCGGTTGCGGTCATGGCCTTCGGCGGCAGCGTCGAGGATGTCGCCGCGATCATGCACGCCCACCCGACCCTGGCCGAAGCCTTCCGGGAGGCGGCCCTCGGCGCCGCCGGCAGGGCCGTACACCTCTGACACCTGCCACCCCCGCTGACCGCCAACGCGGCTGACGGCATCCGCCGTCAGCCGCGTTGGCACTCAACCGCTGATAATCACTTACGGCGCATTCCCGAGCAGCGGCACCTCAACCATCTCTCCGGCTTCGAACTTTTCGACATCGCAGGGGACAGCCAGCAGAGCTTTGGCGCGCAGCAGGCGGCAGCGGCCGTCGCCGAGAAACGGCTCGCCGGTGACCTCCGGTCAGACCTTGCTGCGGACCCGGATTGACTTCATCTCAGGAAGCGCTGTTCGATCAGGTCACACAACCCGGCTGCATCGTTGATGTCATAAACCGGAACATCAAGATTCAGGCTGGAGTCCGAGGCGACGGCGATCAGCTGCGGGTCGTGCTCTTCGTCACGACACAGGAGCCGGGCACTGCGTTCACGGCGATGGACCTCGATTTTCGGCATGCTGCTCTTCTTGAAACCCTCGGTGAGGACGATGTCGAGGTCGCCGCAGTAAGCAGCGATCGCCTCGGCGAGGGAAGGTTCCGAGGCGTGCCGGTTTTGCTTGACCATGGCCACCTTGGCCGGCGAGGTGATCAGCATGGTGTCGGCTCCGGCCCGGGTCAGGCGCCAGGAGTCCTTCCCCTCGCGATCGATGTCGAACTGGTGAGCATCGTGTTTGACTGCCCCGACCGTATAGCCGCGGCGCTTCAGTTCACCGATCAGCTTTTCCAGCAGGGTCGTCTTGCCGGTGCCGCTCTTGGCAACGATCGATACGACGGGTGGCTTCATATCTTGTCCTTTCCGATCAGGGCGAGTTGTTCGGGGTGGTTGAGGTCACATCCCGGTATGTCGGACTTGTTTCAGCGATATGCGATTTTTGCATAATCAAATATTAAGAAGATGATGATGGCCCAGGCAAGGACAAAACGACGCGAACAAAGGCGTGAGACGCTGGCCTCAGCACCATCGCGTAGCCTTCAGGGGGTATTTTCGAGTGACCGCAGGCTTTTTGATACAGGTCAATTGCATTACAAAAACCCTGTTTTATGATGTCAATAAACGCGGATGGGCCATGACACCACCCATTTATTACTTTCGGCTCTTTCATCGGCTATGCCGCCGGCTTGCCGAGGCTGATCAAGAACCCGTTCCCGGCGGTCGATCCGGCCTGCCACGCGTTTTTCGGCCCCTTGGACGGCACCCTGATTCGCCCTGTGGGTTGGCTGGCTGTCCGACAAACCGGGCAGCGCCCGGGTGACCTTCTGGAACTTCCTCGCCATGACCGGGGGCCCGGAAGCAGCTCTTTACGGCTTTGTCGTCTTCTACCTGTCATGCATCGTCATGACCTGGTGGTACTCTTCCCGTAAAAATGCGGAGAGGCCCTGCTGATCCGGGTTGCAAACCCGGCAAGGCTTGCGCCGGCCCGCGAAAGGCTCATAAAATGCCAATGAATCCTGATGCTTCCATTTATAAGGCCATCCTCGAACAGGCGCCGGACGCCATCCTTTATGCCGACCGCGAAGGGATTATCCGTTTGTGGAACCGGGGCGCGGAGCTGATCTTCGGTTACAGCGCACAGGAGGCCATCGGCCAGTC
>JBFYXI010000230.1:0-3230 GCA_041310635.1 Desulfuromonadaceae bacterium
ATATGACCGAAATCAACCAACAGAACGGCATCCGCCGCCTGACCCTCGATGGCCGCGAAATCATCCTGGTCGGCACCGCCCACGTTTCGCAGGCATCGGTGGAGATGGTGCGTGATGTCATCGCCGCCGAGCAGCCCGACACGGTCTGTGTCGAACTCGACGCCCAGCGCCATAAGGCCCTGCGCAATCCGCATCACTGGGAGACACTCAACCTGATCGCGGTCATCCGTCAGGGGCAGGCGCCGTTTCTCTGCGCCAACCTGGCTCTTGCCGCCTATCAGAAGCGCATGGGACTGCATACCGGCGTCCGCCCCGGCGCCGAACTGGCGGCGGCCGCGGAAGAGGCCGAACAGCGCAACCTAACGGTGCGCCTGATCGACCGGGAGATCCGCACCACCCTGCTGCGTGCCTGGCGCAAGGCCGGTTTCTGGAAGAAGATGAGCCTGATCGCCACGCTGCTGGCCGGCATGTTCGAAAAACAGACGATTGATGAAGTCGAGCTGGCCCGGTTGCGCGAGAGCGACACCTTGACGGCGCTGCTCGACGAGCTGGCCCAGGTGCTGCCGACGGTCAAAGCTATCCTGGTCGACGAGCGCGACCTCTACATGGCCAACGAGATCCGCCACGCACCGGGCAATCGCATTGTTGCGGTGGTCGGCGCCGCTCATCTGCCGGGGATCTGCGCCCGGCTCGCCGCCCCCTCGCCGCCGCCGGAAGAAATCGCCGAACTCAGCGTCATCCCCGCCCCGGGACGCTTCGGCAAACTGCTCCAGTGGCTGATACCGGCCCTGGTGGCGGGGGTCTTTATCATCGGCTTTTTTGCCGGCGACATGAGCAAACTGACCAGCGCAGCCATTGCCTGGACCCTGGCCACCGGCTCACTGGCCGCTCTCGGCACGGCTGCGGCCCTCGGCCACCCGTTGACGATCCTGTCGGCCTTCGTCGCCGCACCACTCACCACTTTGCATCCGGCCATCGGCGTCGGCTTCGTCACCGGTCTGGTCCAGGCCTTTCTGGCCGCCCCCACCGTCAAGGATATGGAGCGCGCCGGCGATGACATCGTCTCCCTGCGCGGCTGGTGGCGCAACCGCATGACCAGGGTGCTGCTGGTCTTCTTCCTCTCCAACCTCGGCGCGGCCCTCGGCGTGCTGCTCGCCTTCGGCTGGCTCAAAAATCTGCTCTGAACTTGATGCAAACGCAGCAACGCCGCTGTCGCAACAGGAAGAGCCCCGCGGCACGCCGCGGGGCTCTTCCTGTTCCTGATGTACGGATCTGGTTAGATCACGCGCACCTTGGCCGACTGCAGGCCCTTTTGCCCCTGGACCACGTCGAAGCTGACGCGGGCGCCTTCGGCGAGGGACTTGAAGCCGTCGCCCTGGATTTCAGAGAAGTGCACGAACACATCCGGGCCGTTGTCCTGCTGGATGAAACCGAAACCCTTCGCGTCGTTGAACCACTTCACGGTACCTTCTGCCATTTTCCTATCTCCCTGTCCCCTTTGCGGGGACGTCTTTTGTTGTGTAAATCCCTGTGCCTCAAAATGAAAAACGCGCGCCCAAGTAGGGTCTGCGCATTTTGTTCCCCATCGACACCTTGTCAAACGAGCGGCAACAAAAAATCTACACAAACTAGCTTAGTTGTCAAACCTTAGCAGAAGACACAACCAACAAGCAAGAATTATTTTGCCGTCACCAAAAATTATCGGCATTTTGCCTCGAGCCGCCTGAGCGCCCCTTCAAGGATGCCGTTACTGACCCCCATGCCGATATAGCCGGTCTGACCGTAGGTATCGTAATCCGGGAGCATATCCAACAGCATTTGAATTTCGCCCTCGGCCTGCGGATAGCGGTGCGGCTGGCCGGCCACGGCCAGCAGGCGCTCCGCCAGACTGTCGGGCAGCTCGCATTCGGCCTGGGCACGCACGGTAGCCTCGTGCAGTTGCGTGAACAGGTCCTTCTTTGTAACCCCCATCAGCCGGCTCCCTCCAGACCCTCCGTCCGCTCCAGGAGAAAATCGACGAACGAGCGGTTGGCCAAGGACAGGTAGCCATCCGCCTTCCAGGCAATGTGCAGATCGAGATACAGCGGCGGATCGAAGGAAACCGCCGCCAGTCTCGGCTCATCGACGACCACCATACGCAACAGGGTGGAAATGCCCACTCCCTCCCTGACCAGAGAGCGGACCAAGGAAAAGAGGTTGGTCTCGAAGACCACCTCAGGGGCGCAAGCGCAGCCGCGCTTCATTTCGTCGATCAATTCTCGCATATAGTAGCCCTGCTTGAACAGCACCAACGGTTCCCCGAGAAATTCATCGAAACTCAGTTTGCCGCGCAGCGCCAGGGGGTGGCCGGCAGGGACGCAGGCAACGATCTCTTCGCGCAGGAAGCGGCGGCTCTGCAACCCCCGGGGGATGTTGGCGCCGGCAACCACGCCCATGTCGATTTCCCCTTGCAGAATCATCCGCTGGATGCGCGCCGCCCCCTCTCCGTATACCGAGAGCTGCAGGCGCGGGTAGCGCAGTCGGAAGTCGCGGATGACTCTGGGGAAGTAATAGGAACTCATCATCGGCGGAATGCCGATGCGCACCTCGCCACGCTCCAGCCCCTTCAGTTCGGCCATTTCGGTGCCGGCGGCGGCGCAGCCGGCAAGGATCCGCTCGGCATGACGCAGAAACACTTCGCCTTCCGCGGTCAGGGCGACCTGCTTCCCCTGGCGGCTGAAAAGGGTCTGCTCCAGTTCACCCTCGAGCTTGGCGATGGCGATGCTGACCGCCGGCTGGGCAATGCGCAAGTGCTCGGCCGCCCGCGTGAAACTCCGCACCCTGGCGACGCTGACAAAAGCCCTGAGCTGCCGCAACTCCATCCCTGCCACCTATATGGTTTTTATATAATTATAATTTCTATAATATATTTTACTTATAATCAAGAGGGAACTAAGCTTGACGCTACCACTGCGGCTTGAACCGGGAGAGTCACGGCTATGACCCAGGGCGGACAGATCGAATGCGGTACGAACAGCTACCGGCGCGCCAACCTGGCCCTGTTCGTGGCCGGCTTCGTGACCTTTTCCACCCTGTATACGGTCCAACCCTTGCTGCCGCAGCTGGTCACGGAGTTCGGCGTGTCACCTGCCGCGGCAAGCCTGGCGCTGTCCGTGGCAACCTTCGCCCTGGCCTGGATGCTGCCGATTTCCGGCACTCTCTCCGACGCCCTCGGTCGGCGGGTCTTGATG
>JBFYXI010000089.1:0-2633 GCA_041310635.1 Desulfuromonadaceae bacterium
CCACCGTGTATGTCGATTACCTCTCCCGGCTCGGTCTCGGCACCGGGCTGGAGTACCGTTACGCCCTCGCCGCCGACAACCTGGGCGAGGCCCGCTATTACCACGTCACCGGTTTCAGCGACACGCCGGACAGCTATGCCGTCGCCTGGCGCCACGACGGCACGCTCCCCGGCGCGATCCGTCTGGCCGCCGACGTCGAATACGTCAACCGTATCGAATTCTTCGAGGATTTCGGCGAGGCTCCGGAGGAGTACAACCAGGACTACACGGTCTCCACGGTCATGCTCCAGCGCAACTGGGTGAAGCTCAACCTGACCGGTTTTGCGCGCTACATCAAGGATCTGGAAGACGACAGCGACGTCACCCTGCAGATCCTGCCGGAACTCGGCATGACCGTGCCGCACTTTCGCCTGGGCGGACCGCTCTACACGCGCACCGAACTGCTGGGCACCAATTTTTCGCGCGAGGACGGGGATGACGGCACCCGCCTGTTCCTGCGCCAGGGGCTGGGCGCATCATTCAAGCCCGGCAGTTGGCTGGAATTCACCCCCGAAGTGGCGGTTTACGGCCGCTACTACCACGCCGACGACGGGGAGGAAAGCGACCTGCTGGCGGAGTATGCGGCGACCCTGTCGACCCGTCTGCTGCGGGTCTTTTCCGTCGCGCGCTGGGGGATCGACCGGCTGCAGCACAGTATCGAACCGCAGGTCAGCTACCTCTACATCCCGAACCGCGACCAGGGCGAGCTGCCGCTGTTCGACCGCCGGGACCGGATCGGGCCCCGCAACCAGGTTGGCTATGCCCTGGTCAACCGCCTGACCGCCCGACTGCCCGGAGCCGAAGGGCCCGCGGTGTACCGTGAACTGCTCAACCTGCGCCTGTCCCAGGCCTACGATGTGCGCGAGGCCCGCGATGATGACGAGGAGGATCCCGAGCCGTTTACCGACCTGCGCAGCGAGTTGACGCTGCGCCCCAGCGCACTCAGCTTTGTCGAGGTCGATGCCCTGACCCGCGTCCACGACGACCTGCAGTTCAGCCGCTTCAGTGCCGGGGCCGGTTTCGACGACCAGCGCGGCAATCTGGCGCGGTTCTCCTATTACTACCGCAACGCCAGGGTGCCGGTGAGGACCGTGAGCGACGTCTTCGGCACCGCTGCGGAGGCGGCCGGGGCGGGTGACTACCTGCAGGTCGATCTCGGCACCAGCCGTTTCGACCCGCTGCACGTCAGCGTGACCGAGCGCTACGATTTCGCTGACGGCGCAGCGCTGGAAACGGTGCTTGGCCTCGAGTACCGGGCCCGCTGCTGGAGTCTGTTCCTGACCTACCGTGACCGCCCCGGCGAAGAGGAGTTCCTGGTCGGCTTCGCCCTCTCCGGGCTCGGCCGGGTCGGCGGGTTCGGCAGCGCGCTGCCGTCGCGCTGAGCCTGGTGTTTCCGGTACTGGTGGTCCCGGTACTTGATTTTTTTCGGGTGCTGGGCGAGTATGAAACGCAATTGCTGATGGCCGGGTTCCTGCCCGGCGGTGAGGGCGGCCGAATTACCGATGAATAACCAACCTGCACAATCCGCCGACGCGACTCCCCGCCGTCTGCCGTGGTGGTCCCTCGGGATCTTGATCGTCGTGCTTGCCTTCGCCCTGTTCGGCAACCGGGGCATCCTCCACCTGTTCAAACAGAAGCATCAACAGGCCGACCTGCAGCAGCAGCTGGCCCAGGTCGAGGAGGTCAACGCCGGCCTGCGCCAGGAGATCGCCGCCCTGAGCGCCGACCGCCGCCATCTGGAGCGGCTGGCGCGCTCCCAGTTGGGAATGGTGCGCGAGGACGAGGTGGTCTACCAGTTCACCAGCAGGAGCCGCCCGGCTCCGGCCGCCCCGGCGCCCCCGTCACACTGACCCTGTCTGTTCCCTGCGCCTGCCGCGCTCCCGCTTGACAGTCGGGGAGGGGGGCGCTAACATGCATGCCCCTGCAGTCCCCATTCCGGAACAGGTCCCATGAGCGAAAACAGCCGCAAGCTCTGTATCGTCTGTGCCTGGCGCGCCAACTGCGCCAAGCGCTTCAGTATGGGGGACGATGCCACCTTGCATTGCCCCGACTTCACCGAGGACGTCACCCTGCGCAAGCGCGCCGCCGCGTCCGCCCCGCCGGCTGAAGGGGAGGGGAAGCCGTGAGGGACGCCCTGCGCCAGCGCCTGGCGGCGGCCCTGCACGACTGCTTCGCGGCCGGCACCCTGACCTCCGGCACGCTTCCCGAACTCCAGCTTGAAGTCCCGGGCAACCCCGACCATGGCGACTTCGCCACCAATCTGGCGATGCAGCTGGCCAAGCCCGAGCGCAAGGCGCCGCGCCAGATCGCCGAGATCCTGGTGGCCGCTCTCGGCGACGGCGGCGGACTGTGGCGCAAGGTCGAAATCGCCGGTCCCGGCTTCATCAACGTCACACTCGCCCCGCTGGCCTGGTTTCGCGAGCTTGACACCATCCACGCCCAGGACCGGGAGTTCGGCCGCGGCACAGCCGGTGCCGGCCGCCGGGTGCAGGTCGAGTTCGTCAGCGCCAACCCCACCGGTCCCCTGCACATCGGCCACGGCCGCGGCGCCGCGGTGGGCGACACCCTCTGCCGGCTGCTGGCCGCCAGCGGCT
>JBFYXI010000245.1:0-9452 GCA_041310635.1 Desulfuromonadaceae bacterium
CCCGCAGGTTGATTTCGAAACGCACCTGGTTGTCCTGCAGCAGCAGCTGGATCATTCCGCCCTCGCGGGCAAAGCCATCGATATCGCTGACCGTCAGGGTATTGAGCCCCTTGAGGCCGGCCAGCAGCTCGCCGAGGCGGCGCTGCTCGGAACGGCTGATGAACAGAATCTGACAGCCGCGGGCCTCGCTGATCCTGTCGATGCGGCGGATTTCCAGCGGACGGTTTTGCAGGTTTTTCTGCAGCAGGGGAGCGAAGGCTTCGCCGAAGGGGTCGGTGCCGAGGATGCCGACGATAAATGGCGTCGTTGGTGCGGCGAAGGCGGCACTCGGCCAGATGACATATTTGCCGAAGCTGTGCACGAAGGCGGCCTTGACCTGGTATTCGGGCAAAGAGGCCGCCGCGGCCAGCGGCGAGGCCAGCAGGAACAGCAGCAGGATGGCGATTGCCCTGAGTTTCATGCCGGCGTATCTCAGAACCGGTAGCTGGCGGTGACCCGGAAGGTCCTGCCGTCCTGGACGATGCTGTCCTGCACATGGTCGAGGGTGGCCGGATCCTGGTAGCTCTTGTCAAACAGATTGTAGACCGACGCGGACAGGTCGAGCCCCTCCATCAAGCCGTGGGAAAACAGGGTGAGGCTGGTCTGGATGAAATCGTCCACCTCGTTGCCCTGCAAGGTTTTGCGGGCACCGGTGTAGAGCACTTCCACCCCGGCCTGCAGGCGTTCGGCGAGGAGCGGCACGCGCAGGTTGACTTTGGCCAGGTGGCGGGGCGAATTCACCAGCCGTTGGTGGGTCGCGTCATCCTCGGCATGGGCATAAGTGTAACTGGCCCGCGTCTGCAGCCCCCCCTGCCACTTGCCTTCGATTTCGCACTCGAACCCGTAGGAGGTGACACTCTCCAGGTTGGCGAAGCGCGAGAAGGTGTTGGGGTCGACCGGGTCGGGTTCCTGCGAGATCAGATCGTCGATCTGGTAGTGGAAGGCCGCCAGGGAGTAGCGCAGGTGGCTGCCGAGGGAGTGGTCGAAGATCACCTCCCAGGACGCGATGGTTTCCGGATCGAGGTCCGGGTTGGCATTGATCGCGTAGCCGTCCTGGTAGTAGAGCTCGTAGGTGTTGGGCGCCCGGAAGGCTTCGCCGTACAGGAGTTTGACGGAGGTCGTTTCGGTCGGGGCGTAGATCACGGCAAACCGCGGGTTACTGGTCGAGCCGAAGGTGTCGTAGTGGTCGTAGCGGATCCCGGCGGAAAGGGTCAGATTGTCGAGCAGGCGGATCTCGTCCTGCAGGTAGAGAGCCCAGACCGTGGAGGTTTGGGAGTCGTCGAGGTACAGCTCGGAGCCGACGTTGTAGTTGCGCTGCTCCTGGCGGTCGTTGTAGCGCACCTCGCCGCCCATGGTCAGCAGGTGCCGGTCGAAGAGGGTTTTGGCCACCTGGACCTCCCCGCCCCAGATGCGGCTCTCCACTTCGTCACGGTTGAGATAGCTCCCCTCGCCATCAGCGTAAGGGTAATCGGCATCGAAGAGGTAGTTGCTGAAGTTCCCCCGGGCCATCAGCTGCAGGCCGCCGGTCAGGGTCCTCTCGTATTTGAGGTCAAGCAGCCGGTACTCGTCCGTGGTTTCGTGCCGCGGATCGTTGAACAGGGTTTCGTAGACGCCGGTGGGGACGTCCTTCTCCCGGCGGCTGTAGATCCCCTGCAGGGTCAGGCCCCGCCAGGTGGCGCTGGTGAACAGCCGCTCGGCGCGGTCGCCGTCGAGGTCTTCGGCGACGCCGAAGTTGCTCGCCGGATCATCGTACTCCGGGTAGTAGAGATGGTCGTCGCCGTCGCTTTCGTCCCAGGTGGCGGAGAGCAGGAAGCTGCCGCCGTCACCCAGCTCGCGGCCGAAGGAGAGCCGGCCCTTGGCGGCGTCGAAGCTGCCGACGGCGGCCGCGGCTTCCAGGCCGTCGACCTCGCGGCCGGTCCTGGTGATCACGTTGATCACGCCGAGCAGGGCGTTGGTGCCGTAGATCGAGGAGCTCGGCCCGCGGATGACTTCGACCCGTTCGATAAGGTCGACGTCGACGGGCATGTCGGTGCCGATGCTCCCCTGGTTGTAGACGGCGTCGTTGAGCCGCTGGCCGTTGACCATCACCAGGACGCGGGTGTTGTAGTCGCCGGGGCGGGAGAAACCGCGCACGCCGAGGAAGTGGTAGTTGCGGTCGTAGCTGACGTAGAACCCGCGCACGCTGCGCAGGATGTCAGCCAGGGTGCGGTAGCCGTAGCGACGTATCTCCTCGGCGGTGATGACGCTGATCGAGGCCGGGGCATCGGTCACCCTCTGGGCGAACTTGGAGGCAACCGTGACGGTTTCGACCTTGAGCTGCATGAGTTCGGCGAGATCCAGGTCGCCGAGGTTTTCCGCGCCGGTGGTCAACTCGGCAGTCGTCCCGCAGGCAGAGGTGACGGCGAGTACCCCGACCAGGGCCGCCGCCAGCAGGCTGATGATCACCGCCAGCCGCAGTCGATGAAGAATACGCCCGACCAAACTCATGAGGTTGCTCCTTGGTGTTACGATGCTCCGGTGTGCGTGCCGTGCCCGGGAGGGGTGACGGTGGCGCCGCTCGCAATATCTACCGAAAGATATAATTGAATAAGTAATCTATTCCAGATGAAGGACAAATTACAATAGGCGATTTCCTCGCTTTAATTGTGGATAGCGTGCAGGGAAGAGCTGCGGTCGGGGAGTGAATGCAAAAGGGGTTGCAGGAAAACCTGCAACCCCTTGTTTTTTCTGGTGGAGCTAGTCGGGATCGAACCGACGGCCTCTTGAATGCCATTCAAGCGCTCTCCCAGCTGAGCTATAGCCCCAGAACGGATGCCGTTTATAACAGAGCCGCGGGCGGCCTGTCAACGGCTTTTTTGCACAACCGTCGAAGTCGTGCTACAGGGTGATGCCGGTCAGGCGGCGCAGGGCCTCCAGGTACTTCTCCCCGGTTTTGACGACGATCTCCGCCGGCAGCGGCGGCGGCGGGGCCTTCTTCCCCCAGTCGAGAGTTTCCAGGTAGTCGCGCAGGAACTGCTTGTCGAAGCTCGGCTGCGGGCCGCCCGGCTGGTACCGGTCGCAGGGCCAGAACCGCGACGAATCGGGGGAGAGCGCCTCATCGATCCAGATCAGGCCGCCATCTTCGAGGACTCCGAACTCGAACTTGGTGTCGGCGATGATAATCCCCTTCTCCCAGGCATAGTCGCGGGCCCGCGTGTAGATCGCCAGGGTGGCGGCGCGCGCCTGCTCGGCATAGTCGCCGCCGCACAGGCTGACCGCCTCGGCGAAGGAGATGTTCTCATCGTGCTCGCCGAGTTCGGCCTTGGTCGACGGCGTGAAGATCGGTTCGGGGAGCCGGGCGCTTTCCTGCAGCCCCGGGGGGAGCGGGATGCCGCAGATCGCGCCGGTGTTCCGGTAGTCCTTCCAGCCGGAGCCGGACAGATAGCCGCGCACGATGCACTCGACCGGCAGGGGTTTGGCCTTCTTCACCAGCATGCTGCGCCCCTTGAGCTGTTCGCGGTAGGGACGCGTTGCGGCGGGAAAGTCGTCGACCTCGGTGGCCACGATATGGTTGGGGATGATGTCGTGCATCATCCGGAACCAGAAGATCGACATCTGGTTGAGCACCAGCCCCTTTTGCGGGATTCCCTCGTTCATGATGACATCGAAGGCGGAAATCCGGTCCGAGGTGACCAGCAGCAGATGCTCGCCGAGGTCGTAAATATCGCGTACCTTGCCGCGGTTGATCAGCTTCAGGGCCGGGAAATCGGTGTGGGTGATAACGGTGCTCATGACGGTCACTTCTCCTCCGCGCTTTCCTTGTCGAGCAGGGCTTGAACCTGTGGGGCGATCTCGATGACTGCCCCAACCTTGAGTTCTTCCAGGTGCTTCTTGACCGCATCGTTCTGCTTGCGTTCGAGGACGGCCTGGCGCAGCTGGTCGCGCTGGATGGCGCCAAGACCTGCCAGGTCGGCGGTTTCCCGGCGCTTGAGGGCGGCCACCACATAATGCCCGCCGATATCGAACACTTGGTCGACACATTGCCCGGGAGTGGTCAGGGTGAAGGCTGCCTTGGCCAGCTCCTCGGACGTTCCGACCTTCGGCACGAACGGGCTGTAGCTGCGCGTGAACGGCCCGGTTTCTTCGGCCAGCTGGCCCATGGCGCGGGCCGGGGCGGCCAGTCCGCCGCCGGCCTTGGCGGCGCTCAGCAAGCGACTGGCGGCGGCTTTGGCGAGATCGGCCGATTGGTCGCGACGGAAAGTCTGCTCGACCTGGGCACGGACTTCGGCGAGGGTCGGGACGCGGCTGGGCAGCCGTTCCTTGAGGGCAAACAGGACCACGCCGCGGTCGGTCTTGACCGGGCGGCCAAGTTCGCCGTCGCCCAGCAGAAAGGCGGCGTCGATGATCTCCTGGTTGCGGCCGAGGATGCCGGCCGCCTCATCGCGGGCGAACCGGCCGCTCTCCTGGATCTTGAGGCCGGCAGCCTGGGCGGCCGCTGCCAGCGTCCCCCCCTTGCGGTTGATGTTGTATGCGTCCATGGCTTTCTCGAAGGCCAGCTGCCTGGCCTTGTCAACCCGCAGGCCGCGTTTGATGTCGTCGAGCACCTCGGCCAGCGGCTGAACCCTGGCCTCGGTCAGCGCCGTCTGCTTGATGATGTGGTAGCCGAATTGGGTTTCGACCAAACCACTGATCTCCCCGGGCTTGAGATTGAACACCGCCGCTTCGAAGGCGGGCACCATGGTGCCGCGGCTGATGCTGCCGAGATCGCCGCCGTTGAGCGCGCTGGCCTTGTCGTCGGAGAATTCGCGAGCCAGGGCGCCGAAATCCTTGCCGGCACGGGCTTCGCCGAGAAGTTTCTCGGCCTGGCTGCGTTTCTGGCTGCGCGTGGCCTCGTCGGCGTTTTCGGGGAGCTTCACCAGGAGGTGGGAGGCACGGGCCTCTTCCGGAAGTTCGAAGCGATCGAGATTGCGGCGGTAAAAGGTTTCCAGCTCCTGGTCGTCGAAGGTGACCTGGTCGGCGAAGCTCTGGGGGAGAAATTCGATATAGCTCAGGGCAATCCGTTCGGGAGTGCGGAAATTCTCCTGGCGAGGCTCGAAAAAGGCCGCCAGTTCGCCGTCGCTGACCCGCACCTGCTTTTCGAAGGCCGTCGGAGCCAGGCGGACCACTTCCAGGTCGACTTTTTCCTGAGTGTCCTGGTACTCCCGGGTGATCTCGGCGTCGCTGACCGCGACATTTTTCTGCAGGCCGTCGCGCACCTTGCCCACCAGCAGGTCGCGCCGCTGCAGTTCCTCGAACTCCTCGGTGGTCAAGCGCTGGGCGGCGAGCACCTGCAGGTAACGTTCCTTGTTGAAGATGCCGTTCTCCTGGAAGGTCGAGATGTTGGCGATGGCAGCGACCAGTTCCGGTTTGCTGACTTCAAGGCCCTGACGCCTGGCCGCCTCGAGCATCAGCGTCTGATTGATCACCCCGTCCAGGGATTTCTGCACCAGCCTGAGCTGCCGCTCCAGGGTGGGGGTGAACTGCTCCTGGTAGATGTTCTGGTAAAGTTGGTAGAGGTTGCTGTAGGCGGCCTGGAAATCGCTGAACGCGACGGCTTTGCCGTTGACCGTGACGGCGACGTTCGGTTGGCCGCCAGGGGTGTTGTCACCCGGTGAAGTCAGCATGGCGTAGCCGATGACGAAGCTGAGAATAATCAAGCCGAACACCACCTTGATAATCAGCGACTTCTTTTTGCTGCGGACGAAATCAAGCATCGCGCGAGGTTCTCCTGGAAAAATTTCACGGTCTATGAAGAATAGCAACAAATGTTAGACAATCACCCCGTCAATTGCAACCGTTTCCTTTTCCGGCTTGCAAAAGGACGGCGGCCTTGCTAGGGTTAACGGCATTTTCTGAAAAGTGGCCGACGGGCATTCCGCGCCGTTGAAAGGAGCAGTACCAAGCATGATCAACCTGTTCGATGCCATCCTCGGCATGTTCTCCAATGACCTCGCCATCGACCTGGGCACGGCCAACACGCTGGTCTACCTCAAGGGGAAGGGCGTGGTGGTCAGCGAGCCCTCGGTGGTGGCCGTGCAGAAGGATGCCGTCGGTCATAAGCGGGTGCTGGCGGTCGGCACCGAAGCGAAAAACATGCTCGGCCGCACCCCGGGGAGCATCATCGCCATCCGCCCGATGAAGGATGGCGTCATCGCCGATTTCGACATCACCGAAGAGATGCTGCGCTATTTCATTCGCAAGGTCCACGAGCGCAAGGCGCTGGTGCGCCCGCGCATCGTCATCTGCGTACCGTCGGGGATTACCCAGGTGGAGAAGCGTGCCGTCAAGGAGTCCGCCGAGTCCGCCGGGGCCCGCGAAGTCTACCTGATCGAGGAACCGATGGCCGCAGCGATCGGCGCCGGCCTGCCGATCACCGAGGCTTCCGGCAACATGATTGTCGACATCGGCGGCGGCACCACCGAGGTCGCGGTCATCTCCCTGGCCGGGATTGTCTTCGCCAAGAGCGTGCGCGTCGGCGGCGACAAGATGGACGAAGCCATCGTCCAGTACATCAAGCGCAAATACAACCTGCTGATCGGCGAGCGGACCGCGGAAACGATCAAGATCGAAATCGGCGAAGCCTATCCCAGTGAGCAGAAGCGGTTTTTCGAGGTCAAGGGGCGCGACCTGGTGTCGGGGATTCCCAAAACTCAGGAGATCAATTCCGACGAAATGCGCGAAGCGCTTTCCGAGCCGGTCAACGCCATCGTCGAGGCGGTGCGCATCTCGTTGGAGCGGACGCCGCCGGAATTGGCCGCGGATATCGTCGACAAGGGGATCGTGCTGGCCGGCGGCGGCGCGCTGCTGCGCCATCTGGACATCCTGCTACGCGAAGAGACCGGGCTGCCGGTGGTCATCGCCGAAGACCCGCTGTTGTGTGTCGTGCTCGGTTCCGGCAAGGTTCTGGATGAAATAGACCTCCTCAGGCAGGTGAAGATTTCCTCCTGAGCCGACCCTCCCGGCGATGACCTGCGCGGTGCCAGACATCGCCGAATGCTGTCAAAAGGGGGCCTGGCGCCCTCTTTTTTCGTGAGCAGCCATGTGGCAATGGTGGAACAAGAATCGCAGTCTGCTGATCGGCCTGGGCCTGGTGCTGGCGGCGCTACTCAACTATTCGCTCGGCGTACGGGCCGGGGAGCAGACCGGTTGGCTCGAAACCCTGAGCCTGGGCCTGGGGCGGCCGCTGCTCGGCGCGACGACCGACTTGCGCCACGGCCTCGCCGGCATCGGCGGGGCGGTCCTGCCAGGGGGGGGGGACGATCTCGATACGGAGAACCGGCGGCTGCGGGCCGAACTGGCGGAACTCATCGAACTGCGCCAGGAAAACCAGCGCCTGCGGCGTTTGCTGGGTTTCGTCGAAGACGCGGAAAAGCGCACCGTGGCGGCCCGGGTGATTGCCGAGGACGCGTCCAGCTGGTTCCGCACCATTGATATCGACCGCGGTTCGGCGGACGGAGTGACGGAAGGGCTGCCGGTGGTCAATGACGCCGGCCTGATCGGCCGGGTGGTGCGCAGCACCACGCACTCGGCGCGGATTCTGTTGATCACCGATGCCTCGTCGGCCGTGGCGGTGCTGGTGCAGGACCAGCGGATCCGCGGGGTTTGCCGGGGACAGGGGGGGGCGCTGGCCCTCGATTTTGCCCTGGTGCAGGACGATATCCAGGTTGGCGACGGGGTCATCACCAGCGGGTTGGGCGGGATCTTTCCCAAAGGGCTGGTGGTGGGGTTTGTCCGCTCGGTGCATCGCGAGCAGTTCGGACTGTTCCAGACCGTCGAAGTCGAACCGGTGGTCGACTTCGCGCACCTGGAAGAGGTGCTGGTGCTGCTCGGGGATGCCAGGTAATGCGGATCGTCCTCTATCTCGGCCTGGCCGTGGCGGCCCTGCCGCTGCAGACCGTGCTGCTGCCGCCGCTCTTCCCCAGCGGGGTCAAGCCCGACCTGATGCTGCTGCTGGCAATCTGGATCGGTTTGCGGGAAGCGCCCTGGCGCGGCGGCGTGCTGGTTTATGCCCTGGGTTGGCTGTACGACAGCTATGCCGGCACTTATCCCGGACTGCACGGCTTCGTGCTGCTGGTGGTTTTCCTGATCGTGTGCGGCATGGCCACGCGCCTGAACACCGAAAGTCTCCCCCTGCTCTGGTACCTGGTCGGCGGCGGAACCCTGCTGCAAGCAGGGCTGACAGTGTTCGCCCTGGAGTTTTTCACCAACGCCGCAGATTTTTGGCTGGTGATGCTGCGGTATCTGCCGCTGCAGCTGATTGCCAACCTGCTCGCCGCCTACCTGTTGCGCGGCGCCTGGCTGCGCGCCGGTCCGCGGCTTTCCCGTCTCGTTCCCGACAGTCTGCTCCCCTGCGATCGCCGTCATGAAGCTTAATACGGCACCGGAAGCCACTCCCGGGCTGCATCGTCGCTTCTTCGTGGTTTCGGTCATCGTTGCCGGGATCTTCGGAATCCTGCTGCTGCGCCTGTGGTATCTGCAAGTCGTCAACGACGAGCGCTACCGGGCCCTGTCCGACCGCAACCGCACCCGCTTCATCCGTATCGATGCCCCGCGCGGTACCATGTTCGACCGCAACGGCGTGATGCTGGTCGACAGCCGCCCGTCCTTCACGGTTTCGGTCCTGCGCCAGGAGGTCGCCGACCGGCAGGCGCTGTTCGCGCGCCTGGCGCAGCTGCTCGGCGTCGAGCCCAGTCAGCTCGAGGCCCGCTGGCGGGCCGGGCAGAACCTCCCCGGCTATCAGCCGCTGCCGCTGTTCGAGGACATCGACCGCGCCACCATGGAGGTCGTCCAGGAGCATGGTCTCGAATTGCCCGGTGTGATTGTCGAAGCCAAACCGCTCAGGGCCTACCCCGGCGGTCCGATTGCGGCGCACCTGCTCGGTTACCTGGGGGAGGTCACCCAGGAGGACCTCAAGCGCCCGGAAGCGTCCGGCTACCGTCCCGGCAGCCTGATCGGCAAGATCGGTCTGGAACGGCTGTTCGAGGAGAGGTTGCGCGGCGAGGACGGTTATCGCCTGATCGAAGTCAATGTGCGCGGTCGGGAGTTGCGCCAGTTGACCACGCGCAAGCCGGTCCCCGGGCGGCGCCTGCTGCTGACGCTCGATGCCAGGGTCCAGGCCGCCGCAGAGCAAGCCTTTACCGACCAGGCGGGGGCCGCCGTGGCGCTCGACGTGCGCAACGGCGAGGTGCTGGCCCTGGCCAGCCGGCCGACCTTCGATCCGGCCCAGTTTGCCCGGGGGATCAGCGGCGCCGAGTGGCAGGCACTGCTTGCGGATCCGCGCCACCCCATGCAGAACCGGGTGCTGCGCGGCCAGTACCCGCCCGGCTCGACCTTCAAGGTCGTCGTGGCGCTGGCGGCCCTGGAAGCCGGCGTCGCCACGCCGGAAACCACGGTCA
>JBFYXI010000251.1:0-2875 GCA_041310635.1 Desulfuromonadaceae bacterium
AATCAACGACATCATGATTGCCAGCATGCTTGAGGAACGAACCATGCAACATTTTGCCGCTTCTCTGGCAACCCTGACCGGCGGCTCCGGGGCGGCGGCGGTCCTGTTGACCGACGGAACCTTCACCGGCACCTCCAGGCGGCAACTTCTCGGTGGCATCACCCAGGCGGCCCCCGAACATTACCGACTATGCCACTGGGGGCTGATCCCGGACGGCAAGGGTGGATACGTCCAGTCTATGTCGACGGACGGTGTCAATGTCATGAACTACGGGGTTGAGCTGGGGCGCCGTACCTGGGAGGGCTTTCTACCGAAGGTCGGCTGGAAGACGGAGGAAGTTGACCGGGTCATCTGCCACCAGGTCGGTTCCGCCCATCAGAGCGCAATTCTCAAATCCCTGGACATCCCTCCGGAGAAAGATTTCACCACCTTTGAATTCCTCGGCAATATGGGGACAGTTTCCCTGCCGCTGACGGCAGCGATTGCTGATGAACGCGATATTCTGA
Organism: Desulfuromonadaceae bacterium; assembly: GCA_041310635.1. Lineage (GTDB taxonomy): Bacteria > Desulfobacterota > Desulfuromonadia > Desulfuromonadales > BM103 > VAUL01. Next base: position 507 of record JBFYXI010000251.1, read on the forward strand.
AAGCCGGTGAGAAGGTGGCTTTTCTCGGGATCGGCAGCGGATTGAACTGTCTCATGCTGGGGCTGGAATGGTAACAGCGGCTGCGCTTGCCAAAGAATATCCCTTCACCGGAAAACGCTGCGACCTGAAGGGGCTTTCGCTCCACTATCTGGACGAAGGGCGTGGGCAGCCGGTGGTGATGGTGCACGGCAACCCTTCCTGGTCATTTTATTACCGCAACCTCGTCCTGGCGTTACGGGACCACTATCGCTGCGTTGTCCCTGACCATATCGGCTGCGGGCTCTCGGAGAAACCGGGAGATGATCGCTACGACTACACCCTGTCACGCAGGGTTGATGATCTGGAGCAGTTGTTGGAACATCTGCAGATCAGGGAGGACATAACCCTGGTCGTGCATGACTGGGGTGGCATGATCGGCATGGCTCATGCTGTCCGCCATCCGGAGAGGATCAAACGCCTGGTCATTCTGAACACCGGCGCCTTTCACCTGCCGCAAAGCAAACGATTGCCCCTGGCTCTGCGCATCTGTCGGGACAGTGTCATCGGCGCCCTGCTGGTGCGCGGCTTCAATCTCTTTAGTCTGGCCGCTTCATACGTGGGCTGCAAGCGCCAGCCGATGCCGGCGGAATTCCGGGCACTGTACCAATTTCCTTACGACTCCTGGCAGAACCGCATTGCCACCCTGCGTTTTGTTCAGGATATCCCGCTATCCCCCGCTGACCGTGCCTACACCCTGGTCAGCAGCGTAGCGGACGGGATCGGTCAGTTTGCCAGGCTGCCGATCTTGATCTGCTGGGGTGAACTGGATTTCGTCTTCGATCAGCATTTCCTTGGCGAGTGGCAGCAACGCTTTCCAGATGCCGAAGTTCACCGGTTTGCCGATTGCGGGCACTACATTCTTGAAGATGCCGGCACGGAGATCATACCTTTGATTTCTGCTTTTCTGGCCCGCACGGACCCTGCTCGATGACGTGTGCCGACATCGTCAACATCTCCCGCCCGCTCACCGAAATGGCCCGGCTCCAGCCGGACACCCCCGCCATCATCTTTCCCCAGGCACAGCGCAGCCTGACCTTCCGGGAGCTTGAGCAGGAAAGCCATCGCATTGCCAGGGGCTGCCAACGCATCGGCATTTCCCGCGGCATGCGCGTCGCGCTGCTGGTTCCTCCCTCCCCGGCGCTGTTTGCCATTACTTTTGCGCTGTTCAAGCTCGGCGCCATACCGGTGTTCATCGACCCTGGCATCGGCGCGCGCAACATGAAGGGGTGTCTTGCTGATGCCGCGCCAGAGGCCTTCATCGGGGTTCCCAAGGCTCAGGCAGCGCGGCGGATTCTGGGGTGGGGGCGCGCGACCTTGCGCATTTTAGTGACGGTTGGCGGCGGGCGATTCTGGGGAGGCACGTCCTTCGCGGAATTGCGCCGCGCGGAAAGCGGCGACCTGCCGTTCACTCCGGCTGACACCCGGCGCGACGAAGTGGCTGCCATCCTGTTCACCAGCGGCAGTACAGGGCCGCCCAAAGGAGCAATCTACAGTCATGGCACCTTTGCTGCGCAGGTTGATGCCTTGAGAGAGATCTATGATATCAAGCCGGGTGAGATCGATCTGCCGACCTTCCCCCTATTTGCCCTGTTTGCGCCGGCTCTTGGCATGACCGCGTTGATTCCGCAGATGGATTTCACCCACCCGGGGCGGGTCGATCCTCGCAGCATTCTCGGCCCCGCCGCGGAATTTTCCGCGACGACCATGTTCGGATCACCGGCTCTGCTCAACCGGGTCGGTCGCTATGGGGTCGCAAATGGCATCAAGCTGCACAGTCTCAAAAGGGTTATCTCGGCCGGGGCACCGGTCCCGGCATCGGTGCTGGCACGCTTTGCTGCACTGCTGCCGGACGATGCCGAAATATTTACCCCTTACGGAGCCACCGAGGCTTTGCCGGTCAGCTCGATCGGCAGTCGGGAGATCCTTGATGAAACCGGTCCGATGGCTGGCAAAGGCTTCGGCGTCTGTATCGGCAGGCCGGTAAAAGGCATTTCACTGGCGATCATAACGATCAGTGACGAGCCGATCGAAATTTGGCAAGATGGGCTGGCGTTGCCGGCAGGGGAGGTGGGAGAGATTGCGGTGCGCGGCCCGCAGGTCAGCACTGCCTATCTTAACCGTCCCGAGGCCAACAGGCTGGCCAAGATTGCCGACCCTGCCGGAGGGGTCTGGCATCGCATGGGCGATCTGGGGTATCTGGACAAACTTGGCCGCATCTGGTTTTGCGGTCGCAAATCCCAGCGGGTGGTGACGGAACAAGCAACCCTTTACACCATCCCGGATGAAGGGGTTTTCAATACCCATCCGCAGGTGTTCCGCAGCGCTCTGTT